>DAOVVQ010000223.1 GCA_030637065.1 Planctomycetota bacterium | reverse complement strand
TTTTTGTTATTGTGTTTTTGTCGGTTTTGTTTTGTTCTCTTTGGGTTTGGGCTTTGATTGGGTCAGGTAGTTTTATTCGCTGCTGGAAGTATGTGCTTTCTTCGAATCGCAGGTTGTTTTTTTTGAAGATGGGTCTGTCGACGCTGCTTGACAGGTCGCAGTCGAAGCGTGCGAGTATTGAGTACATTGCGGACCCGCCGCCATCGGGGTTTATGTGGCACAGGCCCCATGTTATGCCGCGTCCGTCGCCGTTGTTGGCGAATGCGTCGGGGACGAACGGGCCTGGGGCTACTGGCGGGGCCTGGAGGATCGACATCATCTCGAAGTTTTCGCCGTCGGGGGCGTACTGAATGGTATTTTTCTCGGGGCCATCCAGTGCGACAAGCGCTGCTACGCCGTCTTTCCACGGCCACATGCAGGTTTCATGGCCCGAATTGATGACCGGGTTCAGCGAAGACTTGCTAAACGGCCCCAGCGGGCCATCGGCGATCGCAACGCCCTGCATTCGCAGTACGTATTCGTCTCCGTGTTCGATCGGAGCGCCCTTGTAATAGATGAGGACCCGGCTGTTGTGGACGATGGGGCATGGATCGTTGATCTTGATATTGTCCCACGAACCGGCTGGGCCGGGGGTGATAACGGGCTCGGGATGGTGGTGCCACGGGCCATCGGGCGAATCGGCAACCGCGACACGGACGGGGCAATAGACCTGGCCGCCGACCATGGGGCTGTAGGCCTGAAAATAGAGATAGAACTTGCCTTCCCAGACGAGGATGCCGGGGGTGCATATCGAACGAAAACCCCTCTCGGGCCTGGGCGGGCGTTTGACGGCGATGCCCTGCTCGGTCCAGCTAAAACCGTCCCGGCTGGTAGCGTACCAGATGTCCGCCAGGTCCCAGTCGGTTCCCGGTATCGTATCGGTGGCCTTCTGGATGCTGACCGGCGGCGTGGCCGTGCGGCGGCAGGTGTACCAGACGTAATATGTGCCGCCGACCCTGACTACCTTCGTCGGGTCCCTCCGCGAGACATTGGGGCCACCGGATAGGCCCTCCAGCGGCGTGAACTTAAAATTGGAATACAATTCATTACCCCGGTCCTCGTGAGGGTTCCACTTATCCCACATCCGCTGCATAGACGAACTGAGCTTGCGATCCGTCGGTTTGCTAAGCGGCATCACAGCGGGAAACGCCTTCGTCAAAGCAGCTTGCAGATCCTTCTGTTCTGCGGCCTTCTGGTGCTTGCGGCGAACACTGCCTGTGGAGGCGTGGCCTATCGTATCGATATCAACTGTTTTGCGTTCGGCATCGATCTGCCTGCGCAGATAGTCTGGCAGTTTGACCGGGCCCTGAAAATAGGTCCGCTGCTCGAAGCGGAGATTATTCTTCTTAAAGAGCGGCTGGTCGACATCCAAAGACAGGTCGCAATCGAACCGGGCGAGCATCGAATACCCCATCGCCTTGCCGCCATCGGGAACAATATGGCACAGACCCCACGTAATGCCGCGACCATCGCCATTGTCGGCGAAGGCATCGGCAACGAACGGCCCCGGAGCCGGCGGCGGGACCTGAAGAACCGACATCATATTGAAATTTAGCCCATCGGGGGCATACTGGACGGTGTTCTTCTCCGGCCCGTCAAGGCTGACGATCGCGGCGATGCCCCCCTTCCACGGGAACAGGCAGGTCTCGTGACCGGAATTCAGCACCGGGTTCAGCGGCGACTTCTTAAATGGCCCAAGCGGATGATCGGCGATAGCTACGCCCTGGGCCCGGACAATGGTTCCATCACGACCGCCCTTGCCGGGCGAGCCCTTGTAATAGAGGAATATCCTGCCCTTGTAGACCAGCGGGAACGGGTCATGGATGGCATTGCTGTCCCATTCGCCGGGCCTGCCGAAGTCAACGACAACCCTTCCAAGCGGCCGCCACGGTCCATCGGGCGAATCGGCCTCGGCAACAGTAGCTGCGGCCCGGTCGCCCTGCAATCCGGGAATCTCGTTAAAGCCCTGATAGTAGAGATAATATTTGCCATCC
This sequence comes from Planctomycetota bacterium, assembly GCA_030637065.1. Lineage (GTDB taxonomy): Bacteria > Planctomycetota > Phycisphaerae > Sedimentisphaerales > Anaerohalosphaeraceae > DAOVVQ01. Next base: position 4,425 of record DAOVVQ010000223.1, on the reverse strand, counting down.
CACACAAGCACATCGGGCGTCGATACGGACCGCCAGCCGTACCGGCCCCTGGCGGCACGCTTGACCGCAACCCCCCGCTCGGTCCACTTAAAGCCGTCCTTGCTGGTTGCATACCATATCTCCGCCAGGTCCCAATCGGTCGACGGGATCGTGTCGGTGGCATCCTGGGCCCCAGCAGGCCCCGCCCCGGTTCGGCGATACGTGTACCAGACGTAATATGTGCCGCCGATCTTCAGGACCTTTGTCGGATCGCGGCGGGAATTGCTCTTATCGTAGGAGAAGCCCTCGAGCCGGGAATATTTGAAATTGGAATACAATTCGTTGGCCCGGTCCTCGTGGGGGTTCCACTGGTCATAGAGCCGCTCGACGGCTGAGCTGAGATCGCGCCCAGCCGGCTTTGTCAGGGGCATCTTCGCCGGAAACGCCTTCATCGAAGCGCCTCCGCCCTCAGCCTGCCCCCCGCCGCCACAGACCAACACCGGACCCGAGAGCATCAGCCATATCAGGCCAGGATACAGGCTGGCAGAGACTTTTTTGACGATATTCTTTTCAAATGGCGAAGACATAAGACGATTCCTTGCTCAGAAAATCTTTATCAGGCCTGATTGCCCTCGGAACGTTACCGATCCTCCGTTTTTGCTGCCTGGTTCTGTTTTGTCCGCAAAAGCGGGTACAGGTACAACCTGCCTTCCACCTTCGCCAAGGCTACGGCGAGACAGGTTGGCAGAACGCTACCAGTCCCCGCGGTGCTTAGCCGGCTTGTTGGCTGACGACTTCCTTCGCCCACTGCTGCCATTGGTCGGGGCCGTCCTTTAGGAAGCGGTCAAACGAATCGTCCTTTACTAATTGGACTAAAACCGCCTTTCTTTGGCCCAGATCGGCTATTTCCGCGATGATGTGCTTTCTGATCTTTTCCAGCTCGTCGACGAATCGCCCGTGGTCCTCGGTGAAGATCCCCTCGAGCTTCCTGCGGACGTGGCCGGCGTAGGCTGGGCAGTTGCCGTCAGTGCCGATAGCGATCTGGAGATGGCCCCGCTGGACGAGGGCTGGGACGTAAAAATCGCACAGCTCCGGCTGATCGACGACGTTACAGATAACCTTTAACTCCTGGCAGTCGGCATATATACGCTTATTAAGGTCGAGGTCGTCGGTTGCAGCGATCGCCAAAACCGCCTCAGCCAAGTGATCCTTCGAGTATTTGCCGATTATAAGCTCAATATCGCCCGTTCCGCAGGCCTGGCGGAAGTTTTCGTCGGCGTCCGGTGCGACAACGACGATCCGAGCCCCGGTGGGGGCAAGAGCCTGGACCTTGCGAGCGGCAACGTTACCAGCCCCAATAACGACGGCCAGCTTGCCGGACAGATCGAGATATAGCGGATATTTGACCATAACGCCAATATATCAGCAATACCGCTGGGAGCAATAACTAAATGACAAGCAGAATAAGACGGTGAATCTAACACAGAATATCCAACATGAACGGAGACATGGCAAAAGAGCGTCTGGAGCCCTTTGTCAGGACACTCAGGAAGGCCCGCCCGAAAAACGGACAGCACATACAGACCTGTGCCGGTACTATCCATCAGGTCTCCTCAGGGAGCCGTCAATCGGTGATCAGTTGCTAAATTTGCGTTTTTTTATTATTAATGCTAAGATAGTTTCAAAATAAAGTTGGAACTTGAGTTTTCGAGACAGATTTGATATTCTATTAGAAAAGAGGCTCAGCGGTGTAGCTGGGCTAAGATATGCAATGTTATATGGGAAATCCCGATTAATTAGAAACCATGGCTTATGACACTGACTAATGATATGTATCACATTACCGATATTAAGGAAATTGGGGAACTTACGGAGGATCAGCGCTGTGAGTTTTCCCGGATAACCGAGACCTTTCCATTCAAGGCGAATGATTATTATCTTTCACTTATCGATTGGGATGACCCTGATGATCCGATTCGGCGGATCATCATACCTCATGCAAGTGAGCTGGACAACTGGGGCAAGCTGGATCCATCTGACGAGAAGGCCTATACTCTCATACCCGGGCTCGAGCATAAGTACAGTTCCACCGTACTGCTTTTAGTGAGCCAGGTCTGTGGAGGCATCTGCCGTTACTGCTTCCGCAAAAGGGTTTTCCTGCGGGAATGCGAAGAAGAGAAACTGGATCTTTCTGCCGCTTTGCAATACATCAAGTCCCATCCCGAAATCACCAACGTGCTGCTTACCGGCGGAGACCCTTTTATGCTGAAGACCTCAGAGCTGGAGAACATCATTCGAAAGCTCAGGGAGATCGATCATGTGCAGATAATTCGCATAGGTACGAGGATTCCCGTTTTTAATCCTTACCTGATCATTGAAAACCGGGCTTTGCTGGACATGATCGATAAGTACAGCACGGAAGATAAGAAGATATATATAATGACCCACTTCGATCATCCGCGTGAGATGACCGATGCGGCGGTCAAGGCGATTGATCTTTTGCAAAAAGCCAATTCTATTGTTACCAATCAGGTGCCTCTTATCAGGGGTGTAAATGATGATCCTGACGTCCTGGCTGAACTGCTGGCAAAACTTTCCTTTATAGGGGCAATCCCCTATTATATCTTCCAGTGTCGGCCGGCTCTTGGCAACAGGGCTTACACGGTACCGATAGAAGAAGGTTACGAGATCACCGAGAAGGCAAAGGCGATGGTCTCGGGTCTGGCAAAGAGGGCACGCTTTGTGATGTCACACTCAAGTGGGAAAATCGAAATTGTTGGCAAGACAGATAATTTCGTTTATTTCAAATACCTTCGTGCCGCTGAGGATATTAACAGCGGCCGATTTATAGTTCTCAAGAGCAATCCTAAAGCTTATTGGATCGATGACTATGAAGATAATATGTAGGCCATCCTGAAATCGGTATAATGACACTGAATTTAACCGCCGACTTTCATACCCTGAGACATACGCAGGGAAGTCTGCTGGCAGCAAGCGGCATTCATCCGAAAGTTGCTCAAACCCTGATGCGCCATTCTGATATAAATCACACCTACGGCTTACTCTGGATGTAACCAGTTGGCAATAACTGGCAATGTGCAGGGGGCTGTCCCGCAAAACACTGCTAATGCTAAGTGCAAAGAAGATAAGAGTTTAGGCATGGAAAGTGACGCCCTGGCACCGTCTGTCACGGGTAAAAAAGCAATACGCCCGGCAGGACTCGAACCTGCGACCTTCGGTTTAGGAAACCGATGCTCTATCCTGCTGAGCTACGAGCGCTTTGATCATAACTTATTGTAGCATAACGACTTTCTGTATTTGGAGTCAACCCTTTTTCTGCTTCAAAAGCCGTCAACCGCCGCGTGCCTTCTCGACGATCCCTTTGATATCCATCACCCAGGGCTCATCGGGCACCACAGCGGCGTCTTTTAGCCCCCTTACCAGCAGAAACGCCGTGTCCTGCGTGTGCTTACCCGTAAAGATCCCGTTATCGTAGAGCTGCCGGCCCTTGGTTGTGGCCTTGAGGTTAAAGCCTTCGGCTGCGACGAGGACCATGTCCGGGGCCTGCTCGAGGTACGGCCCGCTGTAGATATCCTCCTTGCGGTAGATATCGCGGATCACCTTTCGCCCGTCGCACTCGAGGCCGCTAAACAGCGTCTCCAGCTCGAACAAAACGTCCTCAGCCTCGCCCGCCTCGACCGACCCGCAGGGATATTTGCCCTTGAGATTCAAATATATTCGCCCCGGATCGAGCACAAACGCCCGCGTCCCGAAACAGATATTCTCCATCGCCGGGTCCGTATCCTGCTTAAACGTCAAAAAGCCATTCTCCTCTAACAGGTAGCTGACATAAACCTCCCGGTCAAGCCGCTCGAACCCGTGATCCGAGTGCATGATCAGCAGATCGTCATCGCCCAATTTCGCGGCTATCTCGCCGATGGCGACGTCGATCTTGCGAAAATGGTCGAGAAACTTTTTATGATACCGATGCTCCTTATCCTCATACGCCTCCCACAAAAAGTGCATCAGCCGATCCGTCCCCGTAAAGACTAACATAAACGTCTGCCAGTCCCGGCTGTCCCAAAGATACCGATACCCCTTGATCCGCGCATCCAACGTCTCGTCAAGATCGCCAAGGAACATCATCATCGACTTATGAGCCAACTGTGAATCCACGTCCAGCCGGTAATTCAGCCCCATCAGCTCCTCCTGCAACGCCTCCGGATACACGCTCTTGGCAAAATCGATCGAAACGAACCCCGAGACATGCGCCCCCCTCATCGGCCTGACCGGATACGTCGACGGAACATTAACGATCACCGAATCGCCCTCCCACTCGTCCCAGAACGCCGGGGCCTTAAGCTCGGAGTAATTCGGAAACCGCATCTGGTACGAACCCTCGCGGAGGTCCATGAAACCGAATATCCCATGCTCCGCCGGGTTCTT
>DAOVVQ010000183.1 GCA_030637065.1 Planctomycetota bacterium | reverse complement strand
TAAGGTCGTCGTCGAACATACCCTTGCCCCTTCCGCTGGGCACGAGGTGGTAGAAGCAGGCCCGCTGGACATTCTCCTTCTCGAAAAACTCGAATAACCCGTCAATATCCTGGACGTTTCTCTTGGTCAGTGTCAGTCTGAGGCCGACGCGAACGCCCGCACTCTGGCAGTTCCTGATGCCCCTGACCGCATTTTCGAAGGCGCCCTCGACACCGCGGAACTCATCGTTAACCGACCCGATCCCGTCAAGACTGATGCCAACGTACGAAATGCCTATCTTCTTGATCCTTGCCGCCTTATCGGCGTCGATCAGCGTACCGTTGGTCGATATCACCACACGCAGACCCGTACCAGCGGCATATTCCATAAGCTCGAAGAGGTCTGGCCTAACGAGCGGTTCGCCGCCGGAAAACAAAACCGATGGGGCGCCGAAAGCCGCAAGATCATCAAGAACCTTTTTGGCCTGCTCGGTGCTCACCTCATTGGAGGCCTTGCCGGTGCCGCTGTCGTTGTAGCAGTGGACACATTTAAGATTGCACGCCCGCGTGATGTTCCAGACGACTATGGGTCTTCGCTCGGAGGCCTTCTTCGGCACGACCTCGCCGGGCCGCTCGCTTCCCTCTTTGCCGTAACGGAGCCAATCGCCCGGAGTTACCTGACCGCAATACAATTTGCTGACATTAATCATTAAACCAATCCCAAAAAAGTTTTCGATAATTTTCTATTCGGTTGCCTGCGGAGGAATATATGCACAGAAGGGCTCCTCTGCCATATAGTTGCCGTCGACCGAGTAGGCCCGTGCCCGGCACCCACCGCAGACCTGACGATAACCGCAAATTCCGCATTTGCCCTCGAGGGCTCCGGCATCACGCATCTTTGCAAGGTCGCTGCTGCCAAGCCATATCTTATCGAGTTTCTCTTCGAGAATGTTTCCGCACTTTACCGGCAGATAGCCGCACGGAAAGACGTCGCCGTTGTGGGCAACGAAGATCACCCCCAACCCGGCGAGGCAGCCCTTGGACGGTCGTCCGTGGCCGCCTCTGCCCGGTGTGGCCCCGGCCTCCTGCGCATCGCTGCGAGCCTTGGCCAGCCCCTGCTGCCTGATAACACGCTCGTAGTGAGGCCCGCAGGTCACTTTAATCTCGATCTCGCCGCGGCTGTCGAGTGCGGAGACCTTAAGCAGCATCTCTTCGTACTCCTGGGGCGAGAGCATATCCGTCTCAGCCAGGCTCTGACCGCAACCAACGGGCACAAGCATGAAAACATGCACCGCGACGGCGCCTAACGATTTTGCAAGTTCGTAAATATCCTCGAACTGATGGGCATTGTTCTTGGTCAGCGTAATATTTATCTGGAACGGCACCTGCCTGTCAGCTAAGTTTTTTATCCCCGCCACAGCCTGGCCGAAGGAGCCGTCGAGCATTCTGAGTTTGTCATGGATATCCGCCGTCGCGCCGTCAAGGCTGATCGATACGCGTTGGATCGCGCTTTCCTTGATGCGATCGGCGGTATCGGCGTCAACGAGCGTCCCATTGGTCGCAAGGGCCGGAATAACCGACCGCTGCCCGGCGTGCTCGACCAGTTCAAAGATATCGCCCCGAACAAGCGGCTCTCCGCCCGAGAAAACAATGATCGGCATAAACGGCTGAGACTGACCCAATTGAGCCAACTGGTCGATGAGCCCTTTGGCCTGCTCGGTCGTCATGTCCGTATGGGCATCCACCTCCGAATCGACCCGGCGGCAATGGGCGCAATTCAGATTGCACTTGATCGTACTCTCCCAAAACAGCAGTCTTAACATCTGACCGGCCGGCTTACTCTTGCTCATGTTCATCTTCTTCCTTTATTACACCGTCGCCGGCGATCTGGCGGGCCTGCTCGACAATGCCGGTGGCAAGTCTCGCCGCCTCCTCGGAGCCCTGCTCCCTGGCAACAACATTTAGATTTCGTATTACACAGTGCAGCAGCTTATTGACGATACGCGATACCATCGCCTCCATATTGTCTTTGCAATTGGCCTCGGATCGCGAACCAACGAAGAAACGCTCGGTTTCGTCACGCCGGATCTTCTCAAAACCGGCCTTCATCTGACCGACGAGCGGGCCGATCTCCATCGAATTGAGCCAGTCCATGTACTCGGCGGTCTTTTCGCAGATAATCTCAATAGCCCGGTCGATCTCACCTTCGCGAAGCTTGATATTCTGCTGAACAACCTCGGAAAGATCGTCGATACTGTAAAGATACACGCCGGACAGGTCGTTTACCTCCGGCTGAAAATTCCGCGGTACCGCAATATCGATCGCCAACAGACCGCCCTTGCGGCGCTTCTTAAGGACTGCCTTGAAGTCATCTTTCCGAAACAGATAGTCCTGCACCGCCGCCGAGGCAACGACAATATCAGCCGTCAGCAGCAATTCGTCCATCTGGTCCCATTTGGCCGCGGATATCTCGTGCTCTTTGGCAACATCCAGGGCCCTCTGTGTGGTCCGATTGATAACCGTTATATCGTTGCATTTGATGTGGCGGAAATGTTCGACCAAGAGCTGTCCCATCTCGCCGGCGCCCACGACAAGGATCTTCGCCGTCGTAATATCCGCAAAAAGCTGCTTGGCCAACTCCACCGCAACACCTGCGACACTTACCCGCCGAGTTGCGATCGCCGTGCTCGAATATATTTCTTTGCTCGCGGTAAACGCCGCGTGAAAGAGCTTGTTGAGGATCTTGCCGGTGCTGTTTGCCGTGCAGGCCATCGTAAAGCACTCCTTGACCTGACCGATGATCTGCGATTCGCCGACGACCATGCTGTCCAGGCTGGAACTGACCGTCAGCAGATGCGTAACAGCGTCATTGTCGAATCGAACATAGAGAAAATCGCGAAAATCCTCGACCTCGACACTACGCGAGTCCGCCATAAGTTTCGTCAGATCATCCGTCTTGATCGCGTCATCGCTCCCAGCCGCACAGTACAACTCGACGCGATTGCAGGTCGAAAGCAGGGCAAACTCGACCGCGGGAAACTTGCTCTTGAAATCCCTGAGCGCATCAATAGCGTCATCGGCGCTAAACGCCAACTTCTCCCTGACACCGACAGGGGTGGTCTTATAGTTTATTCCCAAAACAACGATCTTCATGATTAGACTTGCACAACCCCGACAATATTTTCAGGTCCCAGGCTGGAAAAAACATGTCCCGTCCCGCAGAACAATCCCACCCCGAGCATCGCGAACAGAATGAGAAAAACAGCCACCATCGTTACATAAGCTACAGCTTTGCCCTTGAGGCCGATCGCCCAGCGGAGAAAAAGGGCCGATCCTAACAACACCCAGGCAATAATGATCAAAACGATTTTCGGATCCAGAAACCACTGTGCAATATCGGTCTGGATCATTTTACCCTTAAACGCCATCATCCCCACACCTGACATCAGGCCGAACGTCAAAAGGACAAACCCCGCCTTTAACCCGAACAGATTCAGCATTTCCAGCTTCTGGAAGTTCGGTAGCCGCCCGAGGACCTTGCTGAGCTTTTTTTGCTTGAGTCTCCTATTGGCGAGCAGGTACAAAAACGCTACCGCAGTAGCAAATACAACCATCGCGCCGCCTAACGCCATCGCCATACCGTGTGCAATAGCCCACGGCATCTTCGCCACTGGGTGAGCTACCTCAGCGGGTTTGGTCAGGACAGCCGTCAGGAGTATCATCACCACCAGAAACCACGACATTACCGAACTGAACAACACCTCCCTGATCACCACGCTCAAGAAGAGAAACGCCAACCCAAACGCGATCGTAAGAACGATCATCGACTCGAACAGACCGGTCAAGGGCACCGCCTTGAGCGAAACAGCCCTGAAAATCAGCATTACCGACTCGATCGAAACGGCAAACGCAATAAGACAGATCAACAGCCGCCTGTACTTTTCCCCATCCCTGGACAACTGACGAAAACCAACGCCCCCAGCCGCTAAGTACGTAAGTACAACGCAGATAAATATGCTCTTTTCTACAACACCAAGTCCGGACATTTTCACGCCCTTCGGCAATAAGAGTGGTTTATTAGTCGATAGTCTTTGGTCTTTAGTCCCGATGAATCGGGATTTCGCTACGCTCAATATTTTAGTCGGTCGAAGCCGACAACGCCTGCAACTAATTAATGTTTATTACTTAACGTATGTCGGCGGAACCTTCTTTAGTTCCCTTCTTGTCAGCAGCGCCTTATAATCGTCGGTTCCGGCTGAGGCGCTCATCTCTTTAAGATTCCGCTGCAATTCCTCCCCGTCTGAAGCGTGGACCATAGTATAAAGGTCATAGGGCCAGTTCGCCGCGGTCGGACGCTGATAGGCGTGCGAAACACACCCAAAAGCAGCCATACGCTTGCCAACTTCCTCGATCCTCTCAGGGCCAATACGCCACGCAACCATGGCCCCGGAGCCCATACCAACCCGAAAATGGTTCACTATCGCCCCGATCCGACGCATCTTGCCGCTTTCCTTCCAGGAACCAAGCACCTCAAGAAGCTCGGAGCTGTCAATCCCGACCTCCCGCGCCATATCACGATACGGACTCTCCGTAACAGGAAGCCCCCGCTGGATAACTGCTAATATACGTCGCTCAATATCAGTCATATTGCCTTTTTCATTTTTAAGAATCACACAGACAATCAGAGTCCATGACATTTCAAGTAATGAGACATTATAGTTAAATCGGCCAAACGATGCAAGGGCCTGAAACCAAATTATTGGCATTTTGGTAGGACATATCAGCATTTTCATAAAAAAACTTGATTTCTTCGCATTTTTTCGTTAACACCCGAACAACTGAGACCTTACTGTAGGAAGCAGATTTATGAGAACGATCAAAATAGCCACACGTGCCAGCAAGCTCGCCCTGACCCAATCCGAGTATATCGGACGACTTCTACGCCAGGCTGGTGAGGATGTCGAGATATCCACAGTCCATATCTCCACCAAAGGCGACCGGGACCGCTCCGACTTCCTCTACAAGTCCTCATCGGTCGGATTTTTTACCTCAGAGGTCGAAAACGCCCTCCTTGACCGCCGGGGCGACGTGGCTGTCCATAGCCTCAAGGATCTCCCGACAGCCATTACCGAAGGCCTTGCAGTCGCAGCCATCCCTCAGCGAGAGGCCGTTTGCGATGTGCTCGTCGCATCGAAACCATTGTCCGGCATAGACGACCTGCCCGCAGGTGCCACGATAGGGACATCCAGCGTCAGACGTATCGCACAGGTAATGCACCTGCGAAGCGACCTTAAGTGCGTCCCGATGCGGGGAAATGTCGAAACAAGGGTCAGAAAAGTCGCCGAAGGCCAAGTCGACGCCATCGTTATCGCCCAAGCCGGGCTAAAACGACTCGGAATGGCTGACAATATCTCCTGCGTACTCGATCCCAACGTTTTCATACCGGCACCCGCTCAGGGGGCTCTTGCCGTCCAGATCCGGGCCGATGACAGCGAACTTATGGAACTGGTGTCAAAGCTCGATGACAAAAATTCCCGGATCACCGCCGAAACAGAACGCCACATCCTCGCAGCAATGCACGGCGGATGCAGCATCCCATTAGGCGTCCATACCACCATCGACGAGGGCAGCATAACAATTGACGCCATGATCTGCGACGAAGAGGGCAAGAGGTTCGTGCGCCGCTCGGCAACAATACCTGTCACCGAAGCCAAAACCGCCGCCCTGAAAATGGCAGAAGAACTCCTGACAGCCGGCGGAAAAGAAATCCTCGAAGATATCAGAAAAGACAGAACCAACCAGGAATAAAACCACCCATCATACCAGTCCCGGCCAAACATTACACCAGTTCGCAGCAAGGGTGGCAGCGCGTTTCCGCAGCAAACCGATGGGCGTATGCCAAAATCTCACACAGCTTCAATACACCTGCTCAACCGGCAGGGTTAACCAATCGAACATTTGAGACCTCTGAAAAACCATGACACCCGACTGTTGACTCTTCAACTGGCGTAGCTGTGCAGGCCGTCGCTGAAGATACTCGACAGGTTCGCCCACAGAAGGGTGATAATGATGACCACCAGCCCCATGATGACCCAGATACTGTTACCGCGAGCGTGTTTTTTGCCGAACATGTAGCGGAAGTGAAAATACCCGACATAGACCAGCCACGACGCCAGAGACCACATCTCTTTAGGGTCCCATCCCCAGTAATCGCCCCACGCCAGCTTACCCCACCAGCTTCCAAGAAACAGACCGATCGTCATAACCGGAAAACCCAGGCAGACCATTCGATAGCCAGCCTGCTCGTAAGAAACCAACTCGCCGCCAACGTCACTATTGGGCCTGCTCAACAGGTGATAGCCGGCCTGGGCGGCGGCCTTTGCCATGATCACGTAAGACAGCATATAAGCGGCAACGTGAGGGGCAAAGAGCCAGCTCTGCAAGGCAGGGGGCAGTTTCAGCGGCTCGGCGCTGAAGATGAACCCGGCTGGGAAGAGAAGGATCGCGCCGATAAGGGTGTCGGCAATTTCGCCGCCTACGCCAATAAACCGGCGACAGAACCATGACAGCGGATAGATGATCATGCCGAGGGTAAGGAATACCTCGAAAAGGTTCTGCATCGGAACGTGCCGAACATGGTACCAGCGATAGCTGAATGCCGCAACCATGATCGCAAATCCGGCAAAGAACACCACACGCCCCAGCCGAACGCCGCGCAGCATCATGCTCGCAAACGCTAACAAATACGCAGCCAGCCCCGAATATATCAGGTACCCCTGAGGTGTATATTTAATCTCCATCCGGCTGCCTCCTGAAATGTCGGATGATGTGTCTTATCCAAAACTGCCACATAACCGCCAACGTTATCATCACGTATGCGGCATACACCAGCCAGAGTCCGCTGTTGGAATACACCGTCAAAACCGTGTAAGCGCCGTACTCGGGGTCATAAGAACTCTGGTAAAAATGGTAGCCGCCGTAATACAACGGATGGTTGACCTCGATCGACTTTCGGGCTACCTCATTGTCGCCTTCGTACACCACTAAGTCACTGTAGTAGTCCCTGACCGCCCCGCCCCGACCCGAGGCGTAACTGAATTTGAGCCCGTTCTCCGAGAAAGTCTCTTCGGGAAACGCCTCGAATATGTATTTGCTTTGTTGGGACCCGTCATGTTTAGTAACGATTATTTCCACCGCCGGGTTGCTTCCGGACCCGTCGGAATCCGTGACCGTTCGCTTGCCGTCGGCGATACCGATCTTAAAGTTCCTGAAAACACGAACGATCTCGATCCTGATCTGGCCTGCCGCACGCCCTGCACCGACCTCCGCAGCCAACCGCCATCGGGCATCGTCGCTTTCTATGTCAAGATATGAAGGCTCACTGTAATACTCCATGCGAAAGTCATCGAGATAAACACTGAACGGCAACTCGGCAAGGACGCCGACGAACCTGCCCTTCTCGTCAAGTTCAACAATGGAATCGACGGATTGGGTTTCATAGATCACCATGTGGCCGAAAGGAACCTTCTCGCTGCCGAAGAGTTTTTTTTGCAGGTCGTGCCCGCCTGGAGAACCCCACATGCCACCGGCCAGGAGGAACACGCACCCAAGATGCGTCAGCAAGAGGGCGGGGACGCGGAGCAGGCGGCGAAAACTGGCGATGGCGATGACCAGGACCACACCGAACAGGCTCCAGTAAACCGTCGGCGGCAGCGAGTTGAAGAAATCCTGCGATCTTTGTGTGCCGTAAAACGCACTGAAGACCGACAG
>DAOVVQ010000114.1 GCA_030637065.1 Planctomycetota bacterium | reverse complement strand
TTATTGTTAGATGTTTATAATACACGGGGGTGGGTTTTGTGTCAAGATGTTTTTTTAATTAACCACGGATTTTTTTAATCGCTGATTACGCTGATTTCACGGATTTTTACCATGAAGAGAAGCATAGAATTAGAGAAGTAGAGAAGCAGGGAATTTGAGAAGTGGGGGAAATGGGTGGGGAAACTTTGTGTAATTTTTGACCAAAGTTTGCCAGAGGTGGCGCTAAATGCGCAAAAGTTTGCAAAAGTGCGCAAATCTGAACCAAAACGAGGGGCGTTTTAATTTACGATCGGCTATTTACGATTTACTATTGGTGATAGGGCTTTTTCGATTTTAGATTTGATCCCAGCTTTCGCTGGGACAAGCATTGTATATTTTAGATTTCAAAATGGTTGATTGGTGGCGTTCGGCTGGGTCTGTTGGGGATGGAGAGGCTGTGTTTTTTTTGGCCCCGATCCGTCGGGGCTGAATACTGCTTAGGCTTCTTTGCGGATAGTTTGTAGCATTTTTTCTTGCATTCAGGGGTTTTGGCGGTATGATTGGGGGATAGCTACCGGTGGCTGCCACCCGTCGTATCGCATACTATTATGTTTTGACTCAATAGGAGTGTCAAGTGTCTGAACGGAAATACATGTCTGAGTTTGGTCTCAATATGATTAACAGATACACGCTATTGCTCCAGCAAGAGAACCTTGATCAAGTTGACCAGACAGGCATAGAGCCTCATATTTATATTGTTGGCAGACGCCCAAGAATTACGCTTGATCCTAAATCAGTTAAATTTACAGAAGATAAAGTTGCGGGGCAATTTCAAAAACAAATCAAAGACAAGCTTATATCCATCCCTTTTGAAACCCGCAATTTACTAGGAACGTCTAATGTTACACTACACTGTGAGTATCCGCACACAGATTACAAGATATACAATGACACCAAGGGCCTGGTATCAAGTGGGAAATCCGCTTTGCTTCTTGCTAGCCTTGGCCCAGAATTCTGGGAACACTTGGACTTAGAGGTCTTGTATGTTGGCCAGTCTTACGGCCAAGATGGCTCAAGAACGGCGACTGAAAGACTGCGAAATCATTCTACGTTGCAAAGCATATATGCCGAAGCAATAAAAAACTCACCAGATCAAGAGATTTGGCTAATTTTAAGTACATTTGAACCAATGTTAATTGGGAGTTTTGATGGAAGAACCAAGAATTATGCAACAACCATAGAAGAAGATTCAGAGCATATTTGTGAGGTCACAAATACGGATATCACAGAACAACAACAAGTCAATTTCACAGAAGCTGCACTGATACGGTATTTCCAACCTCCATACAACAAAATATATAAGAATTCATTTCCTGACCCTGCTCACTCTACTTATTCTGAGTGTTACGATATAGATTTAAACATGGTGTGTGTTGAGGTTCAAACTGAAGACTTAATGTTGCGATTATGGTCCGAACATGTTGAGCCTAAATGGATTCATTTTTGTTCTTTCCCGCTACATTCACGAGAAGACCGAATTTACATGTTAGAGTTTGATGGCGAAGATGCGTTATAGCAATCGAGAAATTCAAGTTGTCAGGAACCTTTATTTCTTTTCTGATTTGCTTTTAGCATCCCCAGCCTGTTCTCCCGTTTGCCGCAGGGCGCGGTAATATTCCCGGGCTTCATCGAGGGTCACTGCGCCGTCGCCGTTAGTGTCGGCTTGCTGAAAGAATTTGGACTGCGCAAGTTCTTTGCCCGCCAGGCGTCCGTTGCCGTTGCGATCAAGCTCCTCGAACCGCTGCCTTATGATCTGCCCTCGCCCGGATTTGCCGGCGGTTACAGGCTGGGTCCTGAGTTCGCCTCCCCGTTTGGCATTTTCCCGGTCTTGCCGCACCCACTGCGGCGACATCATTTCCGCGTCCCACGCGTCGTAGGCAGCCTGCAACTGACGCAGCTTTTCGGGATTCGCCTTCGCCAGGTTGTGTGATTCCGAAATGTCGTTGGCAAGATTGAACAGTTGCGGAGCGCCCTTTTCCTGAACAAGTTTCCAATCGCCCACTCGTGCCGCGTGCTTTCGGTTCCCGGTCCGCCAGAACAAGCTCTCGTGCGGAATGCCGGTCTTCTTACCGGTCAGAAACGGGATCAGGTCCACGCCATCGAGCGGCTTATCGGTCGGCATCGCCACGCCAGCGGCTGTGATCGCGGTCGCATGAACGTCAAAGCCCATCACCATCTCCCGATACACCGACCCAGCCGCCAGTTTGCCCTTCCACTGGACCATAAACGGCACGCGAACGCCGCCTTCGTACGTATCGGTCTTGAAGCCCCGAAGAGGACCGTTGCGGGAGGTATTCTTCGCCGTCGGGCCGCCGTTGTCGCTGTAGAAAAAGATCAGCGTATTTTCTTCCAGCCTGTGCTTGCGCAGCGTGGCCAGTACATCCCCCACGGCGTCGTCCATGGCAGCGGTCATCCCGGCGTAAGTCCTGCGGTCGGGGTCGCTGATATGAGGAAATCGCTTTTCGTAATCCGACGTCGCTTCCAGCGGGATATGCACGGCGTTAAAGGCAAGATAGAGAAAAAACGGTTTATCCCTGCTGCGTTCGATAAACGCGACCGACTCGCGGGCGAAAGCGTCGGTAAGGTACTCCCGCTCGTCGTCAACCGGCTGGCCGTTGCGTGTCAGCGGATTCTTGTCATCGCGGACCGGCAAATATGTGCGGGCGCCGCTAAGAAAGCCGTAGTAGTAATCGAATCCGCGTTCGTGCGGACGAAGCCCCTCCTTGAAGCCGATGTGCCACTTACCAACCATCCCGGTCGCATAGCCGGCCCCTTTGAGTCGCTCTGCCAACGTCTTTTCGCTGCGAGGCAAACCGAAATTCGCAGCGGCATACTCTTCGGGCCCGGAGTTGGCCTCGAATCCGAACCGGTGCTGATACCGCCCCGACATCAGCCCAGCCCGCGACGGCGAGCAGACCGGATGCGTCGCGTAGCCGTCGGTGAACCGAATCCCGTTAGCTGCGATCGAGTCGATATGCGGCGTCACGATATCTTTGCACCCCTGACACCCAATATCAGCGTAACCGAGATCATCGGCAAGGATCACGATAATGTTGGGGAGTTTCTCTTTGCCAGCCCTGCCGGCGCCCAAAGCGACGCCCTCCACTGCCACCACAGCCAGCACCAGAACGATGAGCAACAGATTCTTCATAAACATTCACCTTTCATTTACTACCGTCTTATCTTGGTTATTCTTACCATGTCACCGGGAAACCGGCGGCTGATACGAAGATCAAAGCTTATTGATATTTCCCAACTCCACCCGATAAACCCAGCCGGTATCATGGCTCGGCATCCCGTTACAGTCAACCCCGCCCATATACAAAACATCTTTATCACCCGCAAACGGGGATTTACAAATAGTCCTGACCGCCCCGATCTGGTTTTTGTCAGGGTCCTCTATGGTCCTTACCTGATAGAGAGGCTTGCCGTTTTTCAATGAGCGGATCAGGTAACGACCTTCGGCTGCGAAGTAACGGATCGGCCTCTTGCCGTCATCCCTGATCTTAATATGATGACCCTTGGGCTTTCCTCTCTCGATATACCTTCGGTCGTAGCTGCTCTGAAATCCTATCAGCCAAAACCCCGGACCAGGCGACTGATCGTAATGAACGATCTTATTATAACCGGCAAGGGACCCATCGATCGGCAGGTCCCACTGGTCCGTTAAGAACCCGGCGATATCCAACTCTACCGTTTCCTTATGACCATTGCCCGGGTCAAGCCGGCGAATTACTCCCCATGATATAAAAATAAGCAATTCCGGCTTACTGCCGACCCCCGGCACAGTGGTAAACCCGCGAATACCTCCCGGCGCGGTCAACGTTTTGTCGTAATATACAGACTCCCACGTCGGATTCGGCCCGTCCGTCCGCTTGAAAATATTGTTCGATGTGCTTGCATAAAAAACACCGTTGCAAACCGTAAAGCCCATGAACCGTTCGCCTCGCGGAAGAACAAGTTCCGGACGTTTATTCCAGAGAATCCTGCCGTTGGCGTCCGCTTTGTAAGAACCGGTGATCAGGCCCAGCGAAGCTACGGAACTCTTGTTGCCGCTTACGCCGGCGAACACCATCTCTACGCCCGTCACGCTATCCTTATAAAAACCCATCCCCCGAACCTGGCTGGTGCCCTTCACCCTTCCCAGCGGCATCGCCACCCACCGACCGCTCTTATCCCTCCGGCTCCATATCTCGAACATCCCGTTCTTGCTAACAGTAGGTGCGGCAAGCAGCAACTTAACCGGATCGATCTTCTCGCCCGAATAGTCCGTCCTGAACTCAAACGCTTCCAATGCCGTCAGCCTGCTGTTGGCCGCCTTAAACTCATGCTCGACCTTCCACGCGGATTTAGAGTCGTCCTTAACCAGCACCTGACAGCCGCCAAGCGACTTGTCACTTTCCATCCACATGCTCGTCGCGGCAAAGAGCTTTCCCTTATGGGCAGTGATCTTGATGATCTCGGTGCCGTTCATCCGGACACCGTTAATGTCATCAGCGCCGGGCTTCCACGAACAGGAATCATTGACAGCCTCAGCGAATCGAGGCCCCATAACAAAGACCGCCAAAATCACAAACAGACATAATAAATAGTTTCTCATGCGACTCTCCTTACAGTTATAAGTATAACCCTCTGGTCTTGCCCGTCTATCCATCGGTTTACGCCGTCTGGCGCACCCATCGGGGGTCTTCCATCTGGCTGCTCCATTCATCGAATATGGCCTGTAACTGGGCCGCTTTTTCCTTTTCTATTGAGGCCAGGTTGGTTGTCTCGCCGCTGTCGGCGGCAAGGTTGAAAAGCAATGGCTTGTTACTTTCTCTTTCGAGCACGAGTTTCCAGTCGCCGTGACGGATCGCGAATTTGCTCCCGCCGCCTGACCGCCAGAACAGGGTTTCGTGGGGTCTCGTTTCGTCCTTGCCTTCGACGTATGGCAGGAGGTTGACGCCGTCTAATTGCCATTCGCCCAGGACCTTTTCCCCGGCGGCGGCAGCGGCTGTGGCCTGGACATCGAGTGTCGAGACCGGATAGTCGTACACCTTCCCAGCGGCCAGCCGCCCTTTCCACTGCATCATAAACGGAATGCGAATGCCTCCTTCGTACATCCAGCCCTTATAACCGCGAAGAGGGGCGTTACTTGAGGTCGTCGAGGCGGTCGGCCCGCCGTTATCGCTTATGAAAAAGACCAGGGTGTTTTCTTCGAGTTTCAATTCGCGGAGTTTATCGAGTACATCGCCCGTCGCCCGGTCCATCGCCTCTGTCATGCCAGCGTAGATCAGGCGGTTCTCATCCGTGATCTCGGGAAACTTTGCCATATCATCTTCAATCGCCTGCATCGGCAGGTGGACCGCGTTAAAGGCCAGGTACAAAAAGAACGGCTTGTCCTGATTTCTCTCGATGAAGCCAACGGCCTCTCTGCCGAACGCGTCGGTCAGATACGCATACTCGGGAACCTCCACGCCATTGTCCCACATGGGATTCTTTCTCTCGCCGAAAAAGTAGTCATTGGCGCCGCTTAGGAACCCGAAAAACTCATCGAAACCGCACGCCTGCGGCTGGGTCGCCGGATTAAAGCCTATGTGCCATTTACCGACCAGCCCGGTCGTATAGCCAAAACCCTTGAGCCGCTCGGCGATCGTCACCTCTTTCGGATCGATACCGTAATTGTCCGCCGCGTAAGCCTCCGGCCCGGAATTGGCCTCGAAGCCAAATCGATGCTGATACCGCCCAGCCATAAGCCCGGCCCGCGAAGGGGCACAAACCGGATGCGTAACATAGCCCTGCGTAAAACGTATCCCGTTTTCAGCGACAGAATCGATATTAGGAGTCGGGATGTCAAGACAACCCTGGGCGGACAATTCACCATAGCCAAGGTCATCGGCAAAGATCAAAACAATATTAGGCCTGCCGCCTAAGGTTACATCCAGCCCCTTATTGCTGAACAAAAACCCCCCAATACCAACAGCGGCACATCTCTTAAGAAAATCACGCCTCGAACTTCGCATTTCACTCTCCCGTCCTGTTCTAATCGCTCTTATTGCCTCGATTTGCCTTTCTTGCCTCTCGCAACTTGATCTCTCCCTGCTTGCTCAGGTCCTTCGGAATAGACGCCCGCCCCCTACCTGCTATTGCCTCATTTTCCTCCATACAGCACCAACAATCCTACCAAACTCGCCTCGAACTGTCAAGATATTCCCCTCCCAAACCCGCACCGCTTCCTACCTCTTGACCAAACCCCTCATCGGGTGGCAGCGCGTTTGCGAAGCAAACCGATGGTTAAAAAAGAAGAATTCCAGCTAACAGAGATATCACCAATCAAATCAAACGTCCCCGGCTGACACACTGTCGCTTTTGTCATTCCCGCGAAGGCGGGAATCCAGGATCATTCAAACCACGAAGCACACGAAGGTCACGAAGATTTGCATGTGACAATTCCACCCAATATAGATATCACCAATTTATGTGAAAACCAAAATCGCAACACCGTTCCGCTGCATACACCAAGAGATAACAAAATAGTTATTGGAACGAGCGTATTCATATCAATTACCTCAACACATAACAATTATCATTCATCAATATCGAAGATCCGCCAAAGGAAGAATCGTCAGCAAAGTAATCAACAAGCGCCATCGACGATTACACGTTCTTCACCAAAAACTCCCACGCTTTAGCCTTTGGCGGATTCACCTGTTCTGCTGTACAAGACGGTCAACGTCAGCCTTAGTCTGAATGTGCATAAGATCAGCCGTGTTGTTACTTAGTATATACTGGAGCTTTCTCAGGCTAAGACCAGCATACATTAGGATGCAGCATCGCGCATAACACTTCACCCCTCTCTCCTTTTCCATTCCTAAATCGAGCCTCATGAATACAAGCTCATATTTCGAGGCTAGGATCATGACGTAGAGAAATGGCGAGAACATCAGGGAAAGAAGCGGAACCAATGCGATGCTTCTGACTGTATCCAAAGTTTGTAAATTATGCATATCAGAAATTGCTCGCCTCAGCACTATCGCCAGAATCAGGAACCCAATAACGATCTGAACTCTCTTGGCCAGTTTTGCCACCATAGAGTACTGCTTGTCGGAACTGGCGAATGCATCGAGCGCGGCGATTAGAGTGAGTACCGGCACGATGGCTAGCTCGGCAGGGAGAGAGAAGGTGTATGTGTTAGCCAGAAATTCAAGGATAATAACAATCTTGATGCTGTCGACCAGAATCTTCTGGAAGATGTTCTCGAGTTTGTCTGATGTGACGAATCGCATCATCATAGCCATAGCAATGACACAGAACCATACAATGGTATCTTTGAGAAGGGAAACATTCCACAGATTGATGGCAGCCAATAGAATAACAGCGAGTGCGGTATAAAATACCATCAGTGCGACGGACACGAGTATCTTGAAGCTAAAGAATAACCGCAAGATCGACGCAAACGATTTGCGGATTTCGGCCTTTGACAGTACTAACACCAGAAATACGAGAAGCCAGAAAGCGGTCGCGATTTCGCGATTGTTGAATGGTCCTATAGTCATATATTATTCTTCCTGCGAATCGGAAATCCAATCCATTAGCCATTGCGCAAAATCAGTGGCAACAAAGATTTCCATTGCACTAACGTCCATGCGCCCAACTCCTGCATCATACAATAGGCCCTTGGAAACAAGCTCTGAACATATCATTAGAATTGCAGAGTTTGTCAGCGAAAGAAGATGTGGTCTGATATCTGACACTCTTTTACGTCTGCTTTTGTTTTTGTCAAAAACCTTCCTGTCTGACCATTTGTCAGAAATTGTTAGTTCACCGTTATTCTTAATATCATTTATTTTTGCGTGGACAAATGTGCTTAATGTCTCTATATGAAGTTCAGTCAAGTCTCCAAGCAAGCGGCAGGCTGTTTCTGCATCATTCCAATCACACTGTCTGGTAACTTGATTGGCGATAAGATTAGCAAATTGTTTCCTCTTCTCTTCTGAACGTGTTCGGCGGACTTGATCAAAAGTGTGCATCATCAAATCAAATAAAGGTTCGCTTGGTTCTATATTTACACGTTCTTCCACGTGTTCTAGTCTCTTATTCAAATTAATAATGAAATCTTCGAGACGTTTGTATTGATACTTGGCACCAAGTCCGGCCAACATAGTATCCAGTGCACCGCCAAGTCCCGGAATACCCTGAATGGCTGATCGGAGTGGAAATTTATCATAATATGCAGCAGAAGCCTTAATTACAAAGCTTATTTCTTTTTTATTTCTGTTCTGGTCCATAGAGTTTTATATAAATTATCTTATCTTCTTCTTACGAACCCTCACTCTCAATTCATACTGCTTTTGTATTGCAGACTCGGGGAAATCGGCCTCTTAGGCATTGGTCATTTCTTCCTCGTTTTGAACGAATTTAAGGTACCAGAATTTAAGGTACCAAGTACCTTTAGTTAACCTTACAAATCCTTTCTGTTAGTCTTTACCATTGGCGGTTTAAGCCCCATGGCCCTGTACATTCGCTGAAGTATCTCCAAGTTCCACTTACCATCATATGCAGGAATCTGGGAGTTTGCCAATAACAGAATCTCCATAAGCCAACTGGTCGAAAGCAGCAAGACATTTACTAAATTTTCCTTTTCTATGTCCTCACGCCTCTGGATGATTAAATCGTCACTGTCTCCCTGTTTCATTTCGCTCCATGTTGTCATTGCCGCATAGGGACTGCTGTGGCTCAAATCCGAAAAATGGGAGTAAATTATTTTATAATGGTGAATTCTCATTGGATTTTTTGACATAGATGCCAATTCATAAACATTCTTTCCGCACCAGGTATTTTTCCAGCCAGTTCGCCCTTTCTTCTTACGAAATTCTTGAAAACAAGTCTCCATGCTCTGTTTGAGCTTTTCAAGAAGTAATGCTCGTTCTTTTGAACATCTCCCAGTCTCAACGTTATATTCAACATCGTAGCATATATGCAATGCATCTTGCAGTTTGCTGAAGCTTAGATATTTGCTAGCTTTTCCTTCAGCCTCTGATTCATCCCTTAGGATTTCCTCTAAATTCAGAAGCAGTTCAAATAATGATCTGGCTACTATCGCCGCGTCTTCCCAGTGGTCATAACTCAGAAGGAGTTTAATAGATTTATAGAGATTAAAGGTTCTTACAATAGTAACTGTTTTTACAAAATCCAACGCACTTTTATCTTGTCGCATCTCATTTACGTGAATCCATTCATGAAGTTTATCGACAACATTATTGATTATTGCAAAATACTCAGGATATCTCTCTGGTGCAGATTTGACTTTTATTACTTCTGCCATAACTTCCCCTGAAAACATATTTTACCGTTCCTTTTTAGGAGATGCTCGCCCGGCTGGACCGTAATAGGCCTCTCCAATTCTTTAAGGGCAAATCTACTACACCGGATATGATAAAGCAAGTTAATTCTACAGTATTTTCCCCCCAACTGAACCTCAATTACCCCCAAAAAAGCTAACAACCAACGACTAATCCGTCCAAAAACCGCGTTTTGAGCCTTTGGCCATTAGCATTTAGATATTAGAATTTAGTGCTTCTCTCCCACGTGCCTCCATATATCCCTCGCCCGCCCCTCAGTCAAGCCGTGTGACATAAGTATAATAAGCGCCCCTCTCCTCGTCCAGCCACGTTTGTATCTCGGTTTCGCCGGCCTCCAGATCCACCTCGAACGTTACCACCTCATCTTTTTCAGCGTCAAACCCCTTAGTCCACTCACAGCCGCCAACCTTGAGCCTGGCCTGCCTGCCAAATTGCAGCGGTCCGCCCTTTTCGACCGGCCACCGTCGAAGTTCAAACCTGTACCTCCCCGCCTGGGCCACCCTGACAAGCCACTGCCCGTTACACTTTTCGCCATTAACTATCCTGGGCGGATTCCACGGTATCTTGCCGGTCGCATTGTGCCAGTCCTGGGCCATCAGCCGGACCGGATTCTCCGCGTCGGAGCCAATGTGAATTCTCGCGTAATCGCTGCTTTTGGACTGCAACTGAAGATCTTCGTCCCACCGCTTATAGACTGCGGCAAGCTCTTTGGCTACGCCCCCATGGCGATCGATGACATTGTGCCGCTGGGACCTGTCGTTTTGCATATCGTAAAGCTCATCATCGCCGCCTTTACCCAGAATAAGCCGCCACCTGTCAGTCATCACAAGTCTCGACAGCATGATCTTCCTGCCCAGCGGCCCGGCATCTCTACCCCTGACCAGCCCGCTTAAGTCCACCCCGTCCATCCGGACACCCTTAGGACTTGCCAATCCGCAAAGACCGATCAGCGTAGGCAGCACATCAAAATGGGCAGCCAGCCGGTTCGAACTCGTCCCCTGAGCAAGACTGCCGTCCGGCCAGTTTATAAAGAACGGGACCCTGTGGGCACCGTCGTACTTTTCGCCCTTGCCGCCCCTCAGTCCGGCACTGAACACATCGTCTTTTCCGGGAGAGCCGTTATCCGTCATGAATAT
Source organism: Planctomycetota bacterium (assembly GCA_030637065.1). Taxonomy (GTDB): domain Bacteria; phylum Planctomycetota; class Phycisphaerae; order Sedimentisphaerales; family Anaerohalosphaeraceae; genus DAOVVQ01. Next base: position 390 of record DAOVVQ010000114.1, on the reverse strand, counting down.
CAGGATGGTATTGCCCTCGAGCCCATATCTCCGGAGACAGGCCCGCAGCTTGCCGATATTATCATCGACACAGGTGATCATCCCGTAATGCTTTTCGTTGACGCCCTTGCCTTCGTAAAGTTTGATGTATTTCTCAGGCGCGTTCATCGGACTGTGCGCTGCCGATGTGGGCAAGTAGATGAAAAACGGCTTGTTCTTATTTCGCTCGATAAACTTCATCGCCTCGTTGAAGAATATATCCGTGCTGAAGCCCTCGAACTTCTCGGCTTTGCCGTTGCGAAAATAGGTATCGTCGAAACGGTCGTTGCCCCAGTAGTCCGGCGTCTGGCTTACGCCGCCGCCCTTATGCCGCACGACATGATCGAAACCCCTGTCCTGCGGCCGCAGCGG
>DAOVVQ010000210.1 GCA_030637065.1 Planctomycetota bacterium | reverse complement strand
TATTGTCGCCGATGAACTGTATCGGAGTGTTGATCTCGTGTGCAATACCGGCGACGAGCTTGCCAAGATTTTGCAGCAACTGGCTCCGCTCCAGTTCCCTGAGAGCATTGCTCCGGTCGGTGACATCTGTAACAGCTCCCACGATCGTAGTTGTGTTGCCTTCGTCGTCGATCACAGGCTCGGCTGTGTCGAGGACCTGGCGTGTGTCGCCGTCTTTTGTAACGATCCTGTAGCTCAGTTGAGCCGGCAATCCCTTTTGCCGGCAGAGATCGAAGGCCTCGATGTATCTTTCGCGGTCATCGTCGTGAATTATGTCCAGCCACGCCGGCTCTCCAGCAAGGAGCTGCTCTGTCTCATATCCGGTCAGGTCTGCCGCCTTGGCGCTCAGAAGATTTATGCGCAGCGCCTCGCCAAACACAGCGGTATACACCACCTGCATCGACATCTCGCCCAGCCCGCCAGCGCCCCGACTTTCCCGGAGACTATCACGTTTTTCAGCCAACTGCTGCATTAAACACCTGCAAACCGACTATACACCGTGGGCTCTAACGTAAAGCCGCACAGTTGTTTCATCGGCACTTTTCAGGGGCCGGTTTAGCAGTAAAATACAGTGCTGGGCAATTGTAATTGCGATGATTATCGGACGCGACCTGTAGACGGAATCGGCAGTGAATGCCCCGCAGTTCCGATAATTCAGGCGATATTTCAGTGAAGGCCGCGATTCGGGCTTGCTATGCGTTTACTTCGAGAAACCGCACGCTATGCCACTTAAAGATTGGAGCCAGCGCCATGCTTGTGCTCGCACAAGTTTGCAGGGTGGGCCCTTGGCCCACGCTGTTTACCCGCCCACCTGTCAGGTCTTCTCGAAGAGCCCCTCAAGGCTCCCAGCCGACTGGTTTGCCTCCGCCATCTGCTCAAGGCCGTCGAGGCAGAGGCTTGACCATGTCTCCATTTCATCGCGGACCTGCTGGAGTTCCTGCATAGTCATTAGCGATAATTGGTTTATCATCTGCTCGCGTCTGGTAATGTCGTCGGAGTCAACCGTCCAGTAGTGGACGATCCCGAGGTGAACCTTTCCGACATCGTTCGAGTCGTCGTTCAGGAGTGCGACAATATTGTCAGTGTGCCCGCCGCCAATTTTGATCTCTTCAGCCACCTCACGCTGGACGGCGGTAAGATATATTTCGCGAAAATCGGTCCCGAATAAGGGCACTTCATCGTCGATCGGGTTTATATGCCCTCCTATTCCGATCGACCTGTTGCCCACCAGCCGCTTTTCTCCGGCCCGCTTGCCGCGAACATACGTCAGATACTTGTCTGCATGGGTCATTATCACGTACGGGATGATCTGCTTGTAGTTGGGGTCGCTCTCAGCCTGCGGCCTCGGCATGAATTTCAGGGCGCCAGGCGAAAAGAGCCTGCGGAGATACCCCTCGACATTGAAATTAAGACCGTGAAAAAGACCCTCCTCGGCTACTACTTTCTGCTCAACTACCAGTACCTGCTCGTCGGCGGCCATACGCGAACTCCTTTTATGCTGGAGGAATGTATAAATTTAAGCAATTGAATCTCGGTGAGACTTTAACCTCCCCAGCGGCTCTTGTCAAGAGAACCGTCAGCTCCAGTGTAATTGCTCTCTTTTTTCGATTTTCGAGTCATCCAGCTCAATACCGAAGCCGGGCCGATCGGGCAGTTGGATCATGCCGTTTACCGGCCTCAGCGGATGCTTCTCGAAATGGTAATAATGCCCCATTTTCTTGAAGAGGTACTCGACAAGCGGGCATGTCGCCGGCGATTGGCTCGCAACTACGTGCAGGGCGGCATGGAGCGAATGGCCGTGCGGAACGACATGCACATCATGAACGGACGCCAGCGTGCATATCTTGACCAGTTCGCTAACCCCTCCGCACCATTCCGGGTCGGCCTGGATCACCGAAATGGCGCCGGCCTTCAGAAAGTCGTTTACCTCCCAGCGGCCATAGAAATGCTCACCCGTAGCTACCGGGATACTGGTGCTGTTCCTGAGCCGGGCGAAACTCTCGATACGGTTCGGTGCAAAGGCCTCTTCGATCCATCTTGGGCGGTATTTCTCCACCTGTTTGGCCCATGCAACGGCGTATTGGAGGTCCCATCCCATAAAGGCGTCAAACATCAGCTCGACATCGTCGCCGACCGCACTGCGAAGGTTTTTTACGAGTTCGACGTTTTTCTCCAACCCCTCTGTCCCAGCCCCGGGTCCATAAGCCAGGAACCACTTCTGGTGGTCAAAGCCCATTTTCTTGAACTCAGCCGATGTCGCTTTGGCATGTTCAGGTTCCACGGAATATCCAAGGCAGCTTCCGTAGACCTGCACCTTTTCACGGGTCGGCCCGCCTAACAGTTGATAGACGGGGGCGTCGAAATAGCGTCCCCTCAGATCCCACAGGGCGTTATCTACTGCGCTTATCGCCATCATAAAATGGCTCGCCCTCGAGTGCCGGTTAAGCCGGTAGAGTTTGTCCCACACAGCTTCGCCTGCCAGCGGGTTCTTGCCGATCAGGAACCGCCGGATCTGCCGGTCGACAACAACCGCCGCCTCGCGGTCGACAGGTCCATAAAGCCCCTCGATGCCGATATCCGTCTGGATAACAATGTACAAGGCGGTTGTATTTATGGTGGTGGATTTGCCCGGATCGCCCTGACGATACGGCTGCGGCCGGTGCTCGGGATAAATGTAGAGCGGTTTTACCTGAGGCTGCCGGTTGGCATTCGGCTGGGCGTCCCTGCGGCCCTGAAGCTGCAATATCTGGACGTCTTTGATCTTCGGGGTTGCTCCTTGCCGCCGGCGCTGCGTTATTGTGCCCGCTACGGCTGGCCGGTCAAAACCCGGCACCTGGCCGACTCCGCCGGCAAGGGCGGCTGCCAATAAAAATTCCCGTCGTTTCATAATGTTTCCTTTCCTGATAACTGTACTTTGGTACCCGGCTTCTCTACAGGCCGCGTTCGGCCAGGAATACGGCGTCTTTGCCGCCGAGAACAATACTCTTGCCAACGGTCGAGCCGTTGTTAACGTCGCTGTCCTGTCCGGCTGTCGCCGTGAAACGGCCAAACTTTCGTCCCGCCGCCAATTTTGTCAGGTCGAACCGGTATGGGTGGGGCGACGGATTTGCAAGTACCAGTCCATTTTCAAACACCCGGGCGATCGCGTCAGGATGCCCATAGGCTCCGATGCCGGTAATCCAGATCGGCTCGGTCGATTCGACAGTGAACTCAAGGTCAATGGTTTCGGACCTGACATTCGGGAAATAGAACCCGCTCGCAAATTCCTGTGAATTGACCCATGTCATGTACCTGGGCTGGTCTTGTTTTTGGGGCACATCACCGACCCGGAGCAGATTCACATCGCCCCAGTAACTGTGATCGGTGGTGGAGTTGTCCTTCGGGCCGCAATCGGAGATGAACTTCAGCATGATCTTCTTTCCCACCCATTCTGACATGTCTGCGGTGTGATGTGTCCACTTATGAGCATTCTGTCGGTGCTTGAATATTCTTGAAAAGGCACGTGGTTTGTCGTTTTCCACCACAGCCGCTTCGATGATAAAATCCACGCCGTCGCTTCTTTCCGGGCTCATAGCTCCCATGCCAAGATAGAGATCAAGCACTCCGTCTTTCGGCACGGAGACGCTGCGCTGCCAATACGTATAACCGCTGCGGCCGCCACGGTAGGGCGGATGCAGGAAATACGCATCATGTTTTTCGCCATCGATATCGGTCTGCTTGCGAAAACTTACAACCGCTCCGCTGCCCGGGTCTATCGCTTGTTCCGGGGCGTTTCGACGCTTCATCCCGGCTTGCGGCGGCTGGGCTCGCACAAGTTGTCCCGGCTGTGCGACGGTCGTTACCCATACCAGCCGTGCCATCTCTTTCGGGCAGCCCTGCATCGCATCGGCAACGGCCTTGACCTGGATAAACAGATCGGGCCCCCTGCACGGAACATCACGGAGATAGAAACTCATTTCCCTTTGATCTGTCCCAACGCCTTCAATGCAAATCCCGCGGTTATCAGTGCTGACTTTGATATCATCCCCTTCTATCCTGCTTTTGATCGTCCGGCTGCCGGCCTTACCTGTCTCTGCAAGCAGGTCTTCCTGCAAAAGTGCCATCCGCACCGCAGGCCCCAGAGGTTTCCCCAACCATCCGAGCCGATTGTCGCTGCCCATACGGAACTCATCCCAGATGCCGTAGAGCCCATCGCCGCTGCCCGAAGGCGCAAACGAATAACACAGCGCAGAGTCGGTGAAGACGGCTGCGGCGAAGACAAGGCGATGAATGTTAAAGCCCACATCCGGGCGGATACGCTGGCCGGGCCCGGGGCCTGGGGCCGTGTATTTATGGTTGATATAGTTAAAAGCGGGTTGGCGACCATTTTGCGACCAGAAGAAATGGCGATTCAGTCCGCCCGAAAAGTCGCTGATCGCAGGGTCCGACAGGCTCGGCCAGCCCTCGCTCTCGATACCGTTTAGGATCCCGAATGCCCGCTGACCTCTCGACGAATGGCCGTCGGCAAGAAGGATCATGTCGTTGCCGAGTTTCGCCCTCAGCTTTCGGCAGAACTCGACTACGCCGACTCCATAGGTGTTGACGTCCTTGAAATATCCGCCGTCAACGCTTCCATCGGCATCGCAATCGCTGCCTCGGTTTTTGCTCTGCGGGCAGGTATTGTGCAGTACGTCGAATTCCAGCCCGTCGAAATCCGCCAATATCCCGTCGCGGCCAAACAGCTCGCCGAGATGCTCAGCTAAGACATCGGCGCACTGGCGGCCCTTTTCATCCCGCGGGCACTCGGTCGAGTAGTTGTAAAACCACATAATATTGGACTGCTTACCCCACGGCCCCTCCGTTACATGAGACGCTGCATAGGCCCGCTGTGCCTTGAACCGGCGAGGTCTGGTGCCGTAACAGCCGCGACGCACGCGGATAACCGACTTTGCTGCATCAACGGATACAAGCTGAACCTGCTCGCTCCTGTCCCAGTCGGGCCTGCCTTCGCTGTCCAGTTCGCACAGGCCGATATCGTCATTGCTCGAAAGATAGCGGCCCATGTCCGTCCTGAACAGGGCTGCGTCGCTTACACGAATTTCGCTTATGCCCTCTTCGGCGGGCACGTCGTCGAGGATGTCTGCACCGTTGAAGTACAGCCAGTGGCCGGGATGGAACCGGCTGTTTTCATAACGCGGATCGCGAGCGTTGCCGTTGAAGTGCAGGAGAACCAGTTGTTCCGGATGGCGTTGTTTGAATCGTGTGAAAAAGTCAATATTGTAAATAGACCTGCCGACAACCTCCTCTTCCAGGACCTTGCCCTCGATCCCCATAAGGCGGTCAAAGGTTTTTTCCCATCTGCTGTAAGGCATGTTTCCACTCGCAGCCATTCCCTCGGACTGGCGGAAGAAAAATGCCTTGGGATAGTCGGGGCCGTAGATCCGCAACTCGGGCCGATTTTCTGCAAACACAGCCGTTACGCCGCAAACCATCGCGATCTGCGCAATTGTAACTGACAATAATACTCGCATATCCCGTCTGTTCATACTATGTGCCCTGGCCCTGTCTTAGGTGTTGCCGCCGGTTCTTTTTCGTCCGCCTCTGTTTATGCGGACTCCGGATTCGATTTTGGCGCCGGGCCACGTTACGCCGAGGACCTGCGATTTTTGTTTTGAGCCTCCCGGCAGCCAGCTCTCTGTGTCGCCTGTAGTCGCCTCAATGCCCCACGAATCGCCATTTTCGGCCATGATATCCGCCAGCCGCTTATCCATACGCCTGACAAGGGACTGCGATTTCGGGTCATCGACAAGGTTCTTCATCTGGTACGGGTCTTTGGTGTCGTTGAACAAGATCCACGGCCCGTCGACTGTGCGGGCATACGTATACTCACGCGTCCTGAATCCCCTCCAGCCCGGCCACGGCACGAAGGCATACATCATCTGAATAAAGGCGTAATCGCGAGGGGCCTTCTTGCTCTTGCCCGTCAGCAGCGGTGAAAAGTCAAGACCGTCGATACCGGTAGGGGGCCTAAGACCCGCCAACGCAGCTAACGTCGGGTAGACGTCAACGGTGCCGAACGGCTCGTCGATGACCTGACCTGACGGGATCGTGCCGGGATAACGAATGATGAATGGGACGCGTGCCGATTCATCGTGTGGCCAGCGTTTGGCCCGGTAGCCCTGGCATCCGATCATGTCGCCGTGATCGGATGAATAGCAGACGATCGTATCGTCGGCAACGCCGGCGCGGTCAAGGGCGTCGAGGATCCGCTTAAATTCCGCGTCGAGGCTCTCGACCATTCCGTAATAATCCGGCAGACACTTACGGGCATATTCGGTGGGCAGACCGGCTGGGACGTTTGGCGGCAGTTTCAGTTTGCCTTCGTAATGCTTGCGATATTTCGGAGGCGACGCGTAAGGCCCGTGAGGCGGTATCCATGAAAGGAAGAATATCCACGGCTTGTCGCCGCCGCTCTTTTCTTCAATGAAATCGAGCGTCTCATCCGTGGTAAGCGTAGGCTTGTAGACCTTCTTTTCAACTTCCTTGCCGCTCTCGTCGCGAACGGTTACACGCACATAGTGGCCGCGGACCTTTCTGCCATATTTCTTAAGATGCTGGCCGCGTGGAAATCCCAACGGCATGGAATCTTCCGTTCCGTATCCATCCGGGATGTGCCATTTGCCGCTGTAACCCGTTACATATCCGGCGTCGCGGAACTGCTCTGCAATGCCCCG
>DAOVVQ010000206.1 GCA_030637065.1 Planctomycetota bacterium | reverse complement strand
GCCGGTGATGTTTTGGCCTGTGGGGGCCAGGTCGAACGGGTTTGTTTCCGCGGAATCGCCGTTCTGATCAATCCCTGCAATTGTCCTTGTGGTGGAAAATGGTCCAGAAGGCGGGGTCTGGGTGGTTGATTTTGGGGGGTGGAGATGGTATAATGCGTCAGATAAGGATTGGTTCCTATATTTTTAAGGCATATTGGAAGGTGCAGGCGGTTGGTCTGGATTTGCCGGAGGTGATGGTGGATTTGCGTTTGCTGGAGGTGATGGTTTGAATCGGCGCGGATTTTTGAGGGGTTGTGCGGCCCTTGCGGCTGGGGGGCTGGTGCTGTCTAATGAGGGTATGCGGGTTCGGGTTGGTTCGGGGCAGCCGAATGTTATCGTTTTTCTTACCGACGATCAGGGTTATGGTGATCTGGGTTGTTACGGGCATCCGATCATCAAGACGCCTAATATCGACCGGTTTGCTACCGAGGGGATGAAGTTTACGGATTGCCACTCGGCGTGTCCGGTTTGCTCGCCTTCCAGGTCGTCAATTCTTACCGGCAGGACACCTTATCGCAACGGTGTTTATACGTGGATACCGACCAGTTCGGAGATTTATCTGAGGACGTCGGAGATAACGATCGCCAGGCTGCTTAAGGAGGAGGGGTACAGTACCTGTCATGTTGGCAAGTGGCACCTTAACAGCAAGTTCAATTCGCCCGAGCAGCCCCAGCCGGACGATCACGGTTACGACTGGTGGTTTGCCACGCAGAATAATGCAAGCCCGAGTCATAAGAATCCGGACAACTTTGTTCGTAACGGCGAGGAGGTCGGGCTGTTGGAGGGTTTTTCCGCTCCTTTGGTTGCGGGTGAGGCGATTGACTGGCTTGAGAACCATCGCGATAAGGACAAGCCGTTTTTTATTAGCGTGTGGACGCATGAGCCTCACAAGCCGATCGAGTCGGACCCTGACTTCATGGATATTTACTCGGAACTTATCGACCCCGACCTTCGCCAGCATCACGGTAATATTTCGCAGATCGATTTTGCGTTTGGGATGCTGTGCGATGCGCTGGATAAGAACGGTTTGGTCGAGGATACGGTTGTGTTCTATGCCTCGGATAACGGTCCGGAGGGCAACGGTACTACCGGAAGGACTCGCGGGTCGACCGGCGGTCTTCGGGGGCGAAAGCGGTCTCTGTATGAGGGCGGCCATCGTGTGCCTGGTATCATTCGCTGGCCCGGGAGGATCGGGCCTGGTTCCATTTGCGATCAGCCGGCTATCGGTTCGGATATATTTACGACTATTTGCGAGATAACCGGCACCCCGGTGCCCGGCGACCGTACGATTGACGGTGCGAGTTTGGTGCCGGCGTTTTCCGGCGAGCCGATCGACCGCAAGGTGCCGATGTACTGGCGTTATCACAAAGCAAATGACGGTATGAATATCGCGATGCGGCTGGGCGACTGGAAGATACTGACGCCTACTGACTTTAGCCGGTTCGAGCTGTATAATCTTAAGAATGATATTACGGAGTCGAATGACCGGGCTCTCGCAGAGCCCGAGCGGCTGGATGCGATGAAGGCGACGCTGATCGCGCTAAACGCCCAGATCGAGGCGGAGGGGCCTGACTGGTGGAAATAGGACGAGAAAAGGAGCATGAAATGGATCGACGTGAATTCTTGAAGAGCTGCGCTGCTGTTGGCGCCGGCGGCGGTGTTGTGCTTAGTAATCGGGGGATGAAGCTTAACATCGGGGCGAAGCCTAATGTTGTGTTAGTGATGACGGACGATCAGGGTTATTTCGACCTTGCCTGTCACGGCAACCCGGATATCCATACGCCTAATATTGATAAGCTATTCAGCGAGAGCGTTCGTCTTACGGACTTTCATGTCAGTCCGACCTGCTCGCCGACGCGGGCTGCTCTTATGACGGGGCGGTATAATAATCGTACTGGCGTCTGGCATACGATCATGGGGCGGTCGCTTATCCGTAAGGACGAGGTTACGATGGCGGATGTTTTTGCGGACAGCGATTATCGTACCGGGTTTTTCGGTAAGTGGCATTTGGGCGATAACTATCCGTTCAGGCCGCAGGACCGGGGGTTCGATTATGTGGTGATGCACGGCGGCGGCGGTGTCGGGCAGGGGCCGGATTATTGGGGTAACACTTACTTCGACGATATGTATTTTCGCAACGGTGTCGAGGAGAGGTTTGCCGGTTACTGCACGGATATCTGGTTCGATGAGGGGATGAAGTTTATCGAGAGGAATAAGGACAGGCCGTTTTTCTGTTACATACCGACTAACGCGCCGCACGGGCCGCTGAATGTGGCGGAAAAGTACAGCCAGCCTTATGTTGACAAGGGCGTCAGCAGTAATCAGGCGAAATTTTACGGGATGATCACCAATATCGACGAGAATATGGGGCTGCTGATGACCCAGCTCGAGCAGCTTGGTCTTGAGAAGAATACGATTTTGGTGTGGATGACGGACAACGGCAGTTCGGCGGGGTATAAGGTGATAAATCGCGGGGGCAAGGGCTCTCAGTACGATGGCGGCCATCGTGTGCCGTGTTTTGTTCGCTGGCCGGGGGCTGATATGGTTGGCGGGAGGGATGTTACGAAACTTACGGCGCATATAGACCTTTTGCCGACGTTTATCGAGCTTTGTAATCTTAAGAATCCGGCTGGTGTGGCGTTTGACGGTGCGAGTATTGCTCAGCTCTTAAGGGGTGATGAGAGCGGCTGGGGCGATCGGACGTTAGTTGTGGATTCGCAGCGGATCGAGAATCCGGAAAAGTGGCGAAAGAGCGCGGTGATGACGGACAGGTGGCGGCTGGTCGATCAGTTCGAGCTTTACGATATGGAAAACGATATCGGACAGGAAAATGATGTTGCGGGTGAGCCTGCCAACGCGGCTATCGTGGCGCAGCTTCAGCAAAGTTATAATGACTGGTGGGACAGTATTTCGGAGCGTTTCGATGAGTATTGCGAGATAATAATCGGCTCCGATGAGCAGAATCCCACGCGGCTGATGAGTCACGACTGGCACGAGGAGGCCCTGCACAGCCAGAGCGGTGTCGCAAGCGGCAGCGAGAGGAACGGTTTTTGGGCCGTCGAGATCGACAGGGCTGGCACGTATGAGTTCGAGCTTTGCCGGTGGCCGGTGGAGGTGAACGCGCCGATCACCGCGGCGATACCCGATGGGACAGCCATCGCGGCGGACACGGCGAGGCTGAAGATCGCGAACATAGACGTCAATAAGCCGGTAACCGCCAGCGACGTGGGGATAACCTTCCAGGTCCAGTTGTCACCGCAAAAGACGACCCTGCAAACATGGTTTACAGACAGCCAATCCGGCCAGAGCCGCGGCGCGTATTACGTATACGCCCGAAGGGTTTGATTAGTGAACCGCATGGGTAACAAGTTACCCATCCTACGGGCTAAAGCCCTTTTTTTGGGGGGGGTTGTTGTGGCAGCCCCCCGCTCTAAAGAGCGGGGTTAGTCAAGTGGAAGAAAGCGTGTGGGCCAAGGTCCACCCTACATACTTGATTGGCTTGAAGATCAAGTGCGATCGGAATGATTTTTGGGAGCTATATGATGGATGATATTACTCGGCGGGGTTTTTTGCGGGGATTTGGTGGCGTAGCTGCGGGGTTTTGTTTGTTTGGTTCGGCGGCAGCGGCTGGGGCGGTGACAAGGACGGCAAGTTCGGTTGTTGGGAGGCGGCCTAATATTCTTCTTGTTATTACTGACGATCAGGGTTTTGGGGACGTTGGCTCTCATGGCAATGGTCGCATCGATACTCCGGTTCAGGATCGTCTGGCTGGCGAGGGTGCGCGGTTCGATCGGTTTTATGTTTGTCCGGTTTGTGCGCCTACGCGGGCGGGGCTTATGACGGGTCGGTGGCATCCGCGGATGGGGGTTTGCGGGACTTCGCGGGGATGGGAGCGGATGCGGACGGGGGAGATGACGATCGCGGAGATTTTTGGGGCTGAGGGTGCGGCTGGAGTTGGTGGTGGTGATGGATATGCGACGGGCTGTTTTGGGAAATGGCACAACGGTCACTATTATCCCGAGCATCCCAACGGGCAGGGGTTCGATGAGTTTGTGGGTTTTTGCAGGGGGCACTGGAACGATTATTTCGATCCGTTGATGGAGCGTAATGGCGTTGAGTATCAGGGCAAGGGCTATATTGTCGACGTTCTTACCGATCATGCGATCGATTATATGGAGAAGAACCGGAGGAGGCCTTTTCTTTGTTATGTGGCGTACAATGTTCCGCATTCGCCGTACCTGGTGCCGGACAGCTATTTCGATAAGTATAAGGCGCGGGGATTTGACGATCTTGTTGCCAGCGTCTATGGGATGACCGAGTGCGTGGACGATAATCTGGGGCGTTTGTTGGCGAAGGTCGATGAATTGGGGCTGTGGGACGATACGATCGTGATCTTTATGAGCGATAACGGGCCTGCGCGGACGGTGGATTATCCGCGTTATAATGCGGGAATGCGTGGCGATAAGGGCAGCGTGCATGAGGGCGGTGTGCGTGTGCCGTTCTTTATTCGCTGGCCGGGTCGTATAAAGGCAGGCAAAACGGTCGAGCCGATCGCATCGTATGTGGATATTCTGCCGACGCTGATGGAGTTGGCGGGTGTTTCGGCTCCGGGGGAACTGGAGTTGGATGGGTTGAGCTTGGCGCCGCTATTGGGTCCGGGCAAAAAGCGGGATTGGCCTGATCGCAAGGTGTTTTCGCTGCAATCGCGTGGTCCTGATGAGGTTTTGCAGGCTGGGGCGGTGCGTAGTCAGCGGTGGCTGGCGGTGAGCGATCCGCGTTGGAGCAGGAGCAAGGATGCTGCCAGGCGGGGGGATTGGGAATTGTATGATATGGTGGCCGATCCGGGCGAGAAACGCGATCTGGCGAAGGAGCGTCCGCAGGTGCTGGCTGAGTTGCGGGGCGATTTCGATGCGTGGTTCGAGGATGTGGGTAGGGATGGGTTCGAGACTGAGCCGGCTCCGATCGGTTATCCTGAATTTGCGCAGGTGGATGTTTTTGTTCAGGATGCCAGGTGGAATGGTGGGCTGGAAACGACTACGGGGAATAACGGGTATGTGATTAACTGGCACGATACGCAGTCGTATCCGGAGTGGACCGTCGATATAATTACGGCGGGTTTGTATGAGATTTCGCTGATTTATACATGTCCGAAGGAGGATGTCGGGTCGAGGATGCAGGTTACTATTGGCGGTCAGCGGCTTGTTGGGGTGGTTAAAGAGGCGTACGATCCGGAGTTTTTGCCGAGTCCGCAGCGGGTTGTTTTTAAGCATTATTATGAAAAGCCGTTTGCGGCGATGAAGATGGGTGCTGTCCGGCTTGAAAAGGGGGTTGTGACGATGTCTGTTAAGGCGCTCAAGATAGCGGGTTCAGCGGCGATGGATTTGCGGGCTGTGCGGATGAAGCGGCTTGGTTGATGATGCAATGATATTGCCTCTCCGAGGGGTGGGCATGTAAGACGCCCAAACATGCTTGTGCTTGCACAAGCATGGCACCGGATATGGTATAAATATGGTGTTTTAGCCAAATAAAAGAAGGCAGGGATCCGCCGTTGGCGGATACTATTTTATGCTGGATTCCCGCCTTCGCGGGAATGACAAGACGCAAGTCTTTAGTTATTGGCACGCATTTTTCTATTGGTACTGGTATTATTCGATCAACTGTTTGAAATGCTTTGCTTGTTTTGAGGCGGTCCATTGTTCGTTTGTGTCGATGGCGGCGCCGGGGTCTCCCTGCTGGGTCATCCAGCGGTCGAGTTGCGCTGAGAGGCGTTTCTTTTCGCCGGCGTATTTGGGGTCTGCGGCGAGATTTGTCATCTCGAAGGGGTCGCTGCCAACGCGGTAGAGATGTTCCGGTGGGCGGTGCATGTAGCGGTTGACGAGCATGTTTGTTCGCTGGTTGAAGGTCGATTCGACGATCCATGTCGGCCAGTACTGGTGCCACTGGTTTTGTCCCATGAGGTGTTTTTCGATGTAAATGGCGTCGGGGGTGAGGTTGCGGATGTAGTGCCAGGTGCCGTCGGTTACGGAGCGGATGGGGTATGGGGGGCCTTCGGGGATGTTGTTGTGCATGGAGTAGGCGAATTGCCTGTGTGTTTTCGTTTTTTGCAGGAGGAGGGGGAGGAAGCTGCTGCCGTCGAGTTTTGCGTTTTCGGGGTCTGCTCCGGCTGCGTCGATCAGTGTGGGCAGGACGTCGGCAAACTGGATGATGGCGTTTGTTCTGCGAGCGGGCTTGACTTTTCCGGGCCATCGGACGATGAAACCGGTGTGTATTCCGGTGTCGAAGTTGGTCCACTTGTTGCCGGGGAACTGTGAGCCCTGTTCGGAGGTGAAAATGACCATTGTGTTTTGGGCTTTGCCGCTTTGTTCGAGGGCCTTGAGGGTGCGGGCTATGTGGCGGTCGAGTACTTCTATTTCGGCGAGGTATTTGGCGAAATCGGATCGGGTCTCGGTTGTGTCGGCTAAGTTGTCGGGGAGTTTTAGTTTTTCCGGGTCGAAGTGTTCGGGGTTGCCTACGGTCCAGGGTGCGTGGGGGACGACGAGGCCGACGACGAGGCAGAAGGGCTGGTCGTCATTGCGGGTCATGAATGCTTTCATGCCGGCGTCGTCGAAGTTGGCGGTTTGCGAGATGCAGGCTCCTTCGACGCCTTTGACGGCGACGAACGGGAAGCTCTTGGGTGGGCCGACGTGTTTTTTTCCGGTGAGTCCGACGCGGTAGCCGAGGTCGCCGAGGCGGTGAACGATGCTCTTTGTGCCGGCTCGGGCCGCGGAGTGGTTCCAGCAGGACCCGTTGGTCGGCGGATAGAGGCCGGTGTAGAGTTCGGTGCGGCAGGGATTGCACATTGCGATGCAGAGATATGCGTTGTCGAATGTCATTCCCTGGCTTGCGAGGCGGTCGATGGTCGGGGTGCGGACATTTTGGCCTCCGT
>DAOVVQ010000078.1 GCA_030637065.1 Planctomycetota bacterium | reverse complement strand
TTTCGGATCTGGTCTGTTTCGGCGGTGAGATCGATACGCCGAATGTCGATTCTTGGGCTGACGGCGGTCTTCGGCTCTCTCATTATTATAACACAGCCAAGTGTGCCCCCACGCGGACCAGCCTTTTGAGCGGTCTTTACTGGCAGGATTCCGGCCAGGGTATCGATACGGGTATCACGATGGGCCAGGCGATGCAGGCAGCCGGTTACAGGACGCTGGCGGTCGGCAAGTGGCATCTTAACGGCAATCCCTACGACCGGGGCTTTGACAGGTACTTCGGCCACCTCAGCGGGATGAGCGATTATTTTTCGGGTAACGATACGTGGAAGCTTGACGCCGATCCGTATACCGATTTTAGCGGGGATTTTTATGCCACCGACGATATAACCGATTATGCCATGGAGTTTATCGACGAGGCTCGGCGGGACCATTCGGATAAGCCGTTCTTTATGTACCTTGCGTATAATGCTCCTCATTATCATCTGGAGGCGTGGCCGGACGATATTGCCAAGTATCGAAACGGCCGGTTTACGAAGGGCTGGGACCAGCTTCGTCAGGAGCGGTATGACCGGCAGGTTGCGATGGGGCTTATTAAGCCGGAGTGGACGCTCTCGCCGAGGCCGGATTATATTCCGCCGTGGAGTATGCTCAATGCGGCCGAGCGCGAGTTCGAGGATAAGCGGATGAGTGCGTATGCGGCGATGGTCGACCGGCTTGACCAGAATATCGGCAGGCTTGTGCGGAAGTTAAAGAGCCTCGATATCGATGAAAATACGCTGATAATGTTTATGAGCGATAACGGTGGGTGTGCTTTCGACCGCAGCCGCCACTACGAAGATGAGCCGGGCACTCCCGATACGAACTGGGAGTACGGCGTTGCGTGGGCGAATGTCAGCGATACTCCGTTTAGCTATTATAAGCGGAATCAGCATGAAGGCGGGATCGGCTCGCCGTTTATTGCGAATTGGCCGGCGGTGATCAGGGACAGGGGCCGGATCAGCGACGAGCGGTCGCATTTGATCGATATTATGCCCACGGTCCTTGAGCTGGCCAAATGGCACTGGCCGAGCAAATTCGAGGGCGAAAAGCTCCAGCCGCTGCCGGGTAAGAGCCTGGTTCCGATCTTCGAGGGCAGGACGCGGGACGGCCATGAGGCGCTGTTCTTTCTGTTCCAGAACCATCGGGCGGTGATGAAGGGTAACTGGAAGCTCGTATCCGATTTCGGTCAGCCGTGGGAGTTGTATCGGCTTGATTTGGACCGCACGGAGACAAATGATCTTGCCGGCTCGAATCCGTCGAAGGTTGCCGAGCTTGATCTGCTCTGGCTTAACTGGTGGGACGACCGGGGTGATAAGTATAAAAGTGGCGGAACTACACCGCCGCCTTATTACTTCTACGGCGGAGAGAAATACGAGCCGTAGGGTTCACCACCTCGTGCCGGGCAAAACCAGGGGATGTAACCGTTGAATTGAGAAGACAAACCGCTTCTTGGTTTATAAAGGTGTAATTGTAAATTGGTGAATGGAAGAGATTTTATGAAACTTATCAAAAGCGCCGTCTCAACCGTGCTGGTTGCCGGCTTTCTGGCGATCGCGCCGCTCGCTTCGGCGGAATTGAGTTACTATGTCGCGTCTGACGGATCGGATACGGCTGACGGGACGATCAGCGAGCCCTTTGCGTCGCTGGAAAAGGCCCGTGATACGATCCGTTCTCTTTCGACCGAACAGCGACGTCAGAATATCCGGGTCCTGTTGCGGGGCGGGACCTATCAACTCGACAGGACGTTTGTCCTCGGGTTTGCCGACGGCGGGCCTTTGGGCCTGGCGGTAAGCTACGAAGCATTCCCCGGTGAAACGCCGGTCCTCGATTCCGGTGTTGAGATCACCGGATGGAAGAAGGCGACCGTTTATCCTCAAGGCACTCCGCGTGAGGCGAAGGGTAATCTTTGGGTTGCCGTCATGCCGGAGGGTCTGGGGCGATTTTATGCTCTGTTTGACGAGGACGGATTTATCGACCGGGCTCGTGTGAAGTTTGCGACCGACCCGAAGCTGCCAATGACGGAAAACGGCACCCGAACCCGCTGGGAGGAGCTTGATCTGCTTCGGTTTAAGTCCGGTCCTTTCCGCAACTGGCACAATATCGAGGACATTGAGATCTACAAGAAACCGACCCGCAACTGGGTCGCAAATTTTCTTCAGCTTAAGTCCGTGGACCTGGAGGCGAAAACCGCTCGCACGAGTGTGGAGGGCACGTACAAACTCAGCGATAACCCGCAAAAGAAACAGAATCGAAGCTCTGACATCGAGAAACAGGGCGTAGAGGGCGATGGCCAGCTTTGTAATGTCCCCGAGGGCTTGACCCGTCCCGGCACATGGATCGTCGACACGGTTGATCGCAAGGTCTATCTCTGGCCCAGGAACGCCTCGCAGCTTAGCCGGCGCATCGTTGCCCCATCGCTAACGGAGTATATCCGGATCGAGGGCCACAATGACGAAACCGGCGACGGTGACGTTGCAGTGCGCGGTATTTCGATCAAAGGGATCACCTTCAGGCACGGAAAACGGCTTGTTCTGCGCAAGGACAGTCGCGGAATCCAGCATGACTGGGAGATGTTCGACGAGAACAACGCCTATGTCCGCCTTCGCGGCGCGGAAAATTGTGAGATTCGCGATTGCACCTTTGTCAACGGCGCTGGCAGCGGCATTCGTCTGGATCTTTATTGCCAGAACAATACGGTCGCCGGCAACCTCATCGATAATCTCGGCTATACCGGCATTCTGCTTTGCGGCTATGGCCCCGGCACCAAAGACGTTAATAAGAACAATGTCGTTACCAACAACGAAATTTCGCGGATAGGGCAGCTGTGGTTTCATGGGATGGCGATCTTCGTGTTCCAAAGCGGCCACAACGTCATCAGCCATAATTACATCCACGACACTTTTTACGATGCGATCGTCGTCTCCGGTGTGCGTCCGCGTTTTTTCGGGTGGCGTTTCAAGGATTTCCCGAATTTCCCGCAGGAGTATCCGAACATTCGCGAGATCATGCGTATCATGCGCTGGGATGAGATCGGAGGCAGGCCCGCTACGCTTAATAATTGTCTCGACTTTGCCCACAGCCGCGGAAATATCATCGAGTATAACGAGATCGGCGCCGCAATGGTCGGGGGCGGAGACGGCAACGCACTCTACCTTTCCGGCACTTTCGGCAACACCTTCCGGTATAACCTCGTCCACTCCAGCCCCACGCCGCCGGGCATGTTCCGCAACGACGACGAACAGTTCGAGTCGATGTGTTATGGCAACATCCTTATTGGTGTCGACGGCGAATTCAGCGGTGTCTCGCTCAAACACGAAAACACCTTCGAGAATAACATGGTCTTTAACTGGGGCACCTTCGGCGTCGGCGCATCGGGAGAGACCATCGTCAGCCGCAACATCTTCATGCATCCCGGAAGTAACGTCTCATTCTATCGGGAGAACACCCTGGTCGGCGACAGCAATGTTTTTCATGCCGCGGGGAATCCTTCCGGTGCGAAAGCGTGGTTAGCCCGGCGACAAAAAGACGGATGGGACCAAAACAGCTCCACGGCGGATCCGATGTTCGAGGATGTAGAGCATCTCGACTTTCGACTCAAAGAAGGCTCACCCGCGTTGGCGATGGGATTCCAGCAGATCCCGTTCGAGCGTATCGGACTACTAAGCGACCCATCGGTGAGGCGCCTGCGTAAAAGCGGGGCCACCTTAAGCCGGTTGATGAAAGGCGATAAATGAGCCGGCGGCACAAGGAACCGAAAGGTTGACGGACTCTTTAATTTCTGTAAAAAACTTATGGAGACGAGATTATGAATTGTGCGTTTCGGATTATTTCTTCGGTTATTGTCGCGGTTTGCCTGGCGGCGTTTTCTCAGTCGGTGCAGGGGGCCTGGCAGGATGGTCGTGAGGTTCTCGATCACAGCGGTATTAGCGGCGGATTGATCGTGCATGTCGGATGCGGCGACGGGGAGCTTACGGCGGAGCTTGGCGAGGGCGAGGGCTTTTTGGTTCATGGGCTGGACAGAGATCCGGAAGACGTCGCCCGGGCGAGGGAGCTTATCGATTCGAAGGGTCTTTACGGGCGGGTGTCGGTGGATGTCTGGGACGGAGAGCGGCTGCCTTATATCAATAATTTTGCGAACCTGATCCTCATCGAGGGCTACAAAAGCGTTCCGAAGGAAGAGCTGCTGCGTGTTCTGTGCCCCAATGGGGTGGCTATCCACAGGTTCGGTGCGCGGACGGTGCGGCTCGAAAAGGACCGGCCAAAGCAGATCGACGACTGGACGCATTACATGCACGATTCCAGCGGCAATGCCGTTGCTCACGATACGGTGATCGGGCCGCCTCGCAGGATGCAATGGGTCGGCTCGCCGCGATATTCGCGTCACCATGACACGATGACGAGTATGAGCGCCACGGTATCGGCGGGCGGGAAGGTGTTTTATATCATTGACGAGGCACCGCCTCTTTCGATCCTGACGGCGCCTAAGTGGTCGCTGGCGGCACGTGACGCGTTTAACGGGACGGTGCTCTGGAAGCGGGACATTGGCCGGTGGTTTACTCATCTGTGGCGTTTGAAGAGCGGCCCTGCGCAGTTGCCCCGGCGGCTTGTGGCCGACGGTCAGCGGGTGTATGTGACGTTAGGTTACGATGCGCAGCTCGAGGCCCTCGATGCGGCCAGCGGCGAAACGGTGGTAGAGTACGCCGGGACCGAAGGGTGCGAAGAGGTCGTGCTTTCGGATGGCGTTTTGTTCGTGCAGGTAAATGAAAAGGCTCCAAAGGGCCCGGCTGTGGCGGACAAGGAGCTGTCGATGAACTTCTGGGACGATGGGCCAAGAAAGGTCATGGCAATAGATGCTGCCAGCGGAAGGCGGCTTTGGAGTAGAGAGACCGTTGTCATGCCGGGAACGTTGGCGGCGGATTCCGAGCGGGTGATCTTTCACGACGGCGAAAGCGTCGTATGCCTCGACAGGAAGGGAAATGAGCTTTGGCGGTCCGAGGCCTTTGAGCGCGGCAAGAATATCGCGTCATCGTATATGCTGACGCTGGTGATCTATGAAGATGTGGTTCTGCTTAACACCGGCGGGACCGTGCGTATGCCGACGGCGGACCGTAAGACGAGCAATGATGACGCGATGATCGCCTTTGACGCGGCGACGGGCAAAAAACTCTGGGCCGCGGACCATCCGGCCAGCGGGTACAAGTCGCCCGAGGACATGTTGGTCGTTGACGGCATTGTCTGGAGCGGCGATACGATGAGCAGCCGGGCGGTCGGTGTGTTTGTCGGTCGCGATGTGCGCACCGGCGAGGTCAAGCAGAAATTCTCGCCCGATGTGGATACCTACTGGTTCCATCACAGGTGCCATCGCGGCAAGGCGACGGATAATTATCTGCTGATGTCGCGTGGAGGGGTCGAGTTCGTCGACGTCGAAGCCGAGCACTGGGATGTCAATCACTGGGTCCGGGGCGCCTGCCTCTACGGTGTGATGCCAGCCAACGGCCTGCTATACGCCCCGCAGCACCCCTGCGCATGCTATCTCGAAGCAAAAATGGACGGATTCAACGCCCTCGCGCCGGCACTGAAGGGCCCGCGCACCGGAGGCAATGCAAAAAAAGCAGATCGACTTGAAAAAGGCCCGGCATACAACAAAATAGTAAATAGTAAATCGAAAATAGAAAATCAAAAGGCTTGGCCGACGTACAGGGGCGATTGGGCCAGGAGCGGGCGGACGGCTGGTTCGGTCCCGGATAAACTCAGCGAATCGTGGCGGGCTGCGGTCGGCGGCAGGCTCTCGAGCCTCGTTGCCGCGGAGGGCATGGTCTTTGTCGCGAGCATTGACAGGCACAGGGTCTTTGCTCTGGATGGGGATTCGGGTAAAGAGCTTTGGAGCTATTCGGCAGGCGCAAGGGTGGACTCGCCGCCGACGATCTATAAGGGTCTGGTGCTCTTTGGCAGTGCCGACGGATATATCTATGCGGTTCGGGCCTCCGATGGCGTTTTGGCGTGGCGGTTTTTGGCTGCGCCTCTCGATCAGCGACTGACGGCCTTCGAGCAGATCGAGTCCGTCTGGCCTGTTAGCGGGAGCGTGCTGGTTTACGATGACACGCTCTACGGGGTCGCGGGCAGGAGCATGTTTCTGGATGGGGGTTTGCGGCTGTGGCGGCTTGACCCGGTGACGGGGGCGGTAAAGTCTGAGACCATGCTTGACGAAAACGAGCCGGAAACGGGCAAGAAGGTACAGGATTTTATCAGTTGGCTCAATATGCCGGTCGCTCTGCCTGACGTTCTTTCGTGCGACGGCGAGCTGATCTATATGCGGTCCCAGCCGTTCCGGCTTGACGGGACCCGGCTGCCCTTAGAGGCGATGGCCAGAGCGGACGGCACCGAGGGCGACCGTGGTGCTCCGCTGCCGGATCAGGACCGTAGGTTCGCACATCTGTTCAGTCCGACGGGATTTCTCGACGATACGAACTGGCACAGGACTTATTGGATGTACGGGTCGAGTTTTGTCAGCGGCTGGCAGGGGTATTATCGCTCTGGCAGGGCCGCCCCAGCCGGAAAACTCCTGGTTGTCGACGACGACCGGGTCTATGGTTTCGGGCGGAAGCCGGAGTATTTCAAGTGGATTACGCCGATCGAGCACCAGTTGTTTTCGGCGTATAAAAAATTCCCCGAGGTCAACATGGAGGGGGATAAGCCCGCCAATGCCATACCGTCTCCTATGCCGGAGTATGTAGTCGAGCACGACTGGACCAAAAAACTGCCGTTATATGTGCGTGCGATGGTCGTTGCCGGCGACACGCTGATCGTAGCGGGCCCCGAAGATACGGTAGACGAAAACCATGCCGAGCAAAATATCACCGACCCGGAGGTCCAAAAACAAGTCGCGATCCAGGCCCGGGCCCACGCCGGCAAAAGCGGAGCAATGCTCTGGGCGGTATCAAAGGACACGGGACGGAAATTAGGCGAACTAACACTCGATTCGCCCCCGGTCTTCGACGGCCTGATAGCAGCCAACGGAAAACTATACATGGCAACAGTAGACGGAAAAGTAATATGCTTCGGCGCGAATTAAATTCGCCCTAAATAGGCGACTGTGGGGCTGTTGAAAAAGTCCCGTTTCATTTACAGATGTCCATGTTTTTCGGCGGGTTTATGCGCGAAATGGCTAAAGATGGGTTTGTTAATGGCTTGTTTTTGCTTTGTTTTTTTGTTATAATGTGTTCAAACTGACCGGTTTGGGAGTCGATGGTCGTTAGTCCCGATGAATCGGGATTTCGCTGCGTTTAATTTCGGTTTGCTATGCTCAATATTTTAGTCGTTTGAGGCTGGCTTCCACCTTCGCCAAGGCTACGGCGAGACAGGTCGTCGGCGGGGTGTTAGGGGAGCGATGGATGAAAAGGGTTTTGGTTTTACTCATAATATTGGTGTTTTTCCCGGCTGGGGGTGCGTTTGCCGGGGGGTTGTCTTTTGAGCCTACTGATGATGCGTGGGTTCGGGATGATGAGGCTGTTAATCGGGGGAGTCTGGATACGCTTCGGGTTCGGGGGTCTTCGCGGTATTCGTTTCTTAAGTTTACGGTCAGCGGTATCGGCGAGGCTGAGTCGGCTTTGCTGAGGATCAAGACGCAGGAGATGGCTATAGACGATACTACCGTGTATGCCGTTGGCAATATTACATGGGATGAGGATACGGTTGACGGGACGAATGAGCCTAATATGGGGGCGGTTTTGGACACGGTTGCGCCGGTTGCGGCGGATACCTGGCATGAATTTGACGTTTCGGCGCATGTTACGGGCGACGGGACGTATTCTTTTGGGATGATGACTACGCAAAACGACGGCCAGTTGGACTGGCAAAGTCGGGATTCGGCGGATGTGCCGCAGCTTATTGTAACTGCGGCTGGGGGCAATGCGCCGCCGGTGTTTGTCAGCGACCCTTTCAGCGCCTCCAATGCGATGCAGGATGCGGCTTACGGCGATACGATCGCCGGTTCGGCGGTCGATCCCAATGGCGATCCTTTGGTGTATTCGCTTGTCTCGGCGGTGGGCTGGCTTAGTGTCGACCCTAATGGCGGGCTTTCGGGGGTGCCGGGTTATTCGGATGTCGGGGTTAATAGCTGGACCGTTGGGGTTAGCGACGGCAGGGGCGGGATCGATACGGCGACGCTGAATATTACGGTCGATCCGGCGCCCAATACGCCGCCATACTTCACAGCCGATCCGTTCAGGCCGCTGTATGCGATAGCCAATATGCCTTATCATGACTCGATCGCGCGGTATGGGCTCGATGACGATCAGGATGATGTGGCATCATATTATAAGCTGTCGGGGCCGGATTGGCTTGATATATCTATTGACGGCTATCTTTCGGGGACTGCGGACAGCGGTGATGTGGGGGCCAATCTGTTTAGCGTGCGGATCGAGGATGCTAATTTTCTGTCGGCAGAGGCGGTCATGAACATCGATGTCCGGGCCAATGCGGATGTAGACGGTGATGGGCGGATCGATAATGACGATCTCGGCGTCGTCTCGGCGAGTTGGGGGGCGTTGTGTTCGGCGGGGTCCTGTCTGGGCGGTGATATTGACGGCAGCGGCGAGGTCGGTCCTAATGATGTGCATATCTTAGCCGGTAAGTGGCTTGACGGCCCGAGGCGCAGGCCGAATATTGTTTTGATGCTGAGCGACGATGTCAGCCCGGACTTGTACGGGTGTTACGGCAATACGATCGTCAGTACGCCCAACGTCGATGAGATGGCTCAGGGCGGGGTGATGTTCAGGACGGCTTGGGCGACGGCAATATGTGCGCCGACGCGGGCGATGATCATGTCGGGCAGGTATGCCAGCAGGACGGGGTATTATTACAACGGGGTTAAGAGGAAGATGCCGGACGGGAGCAATGAGCTGTTTAAGTATCATCATACGTTTTCCAAACTGCTCAAGCAGGCTGGGTACGCGACGGCGATTGCCGGTAAGTGGCATAACAGCACCAGCAAGCCCGAGAGCCTTGACGGCGGTTTTGACGAGTACTGCCTTTGGTCGAGCCTTGGCGAGATCGCCGATCTGGACGGTTCGCCTGTGTTTACCGGGGCGATGGAAAATGACGACACGCCGGCGAGGTATTGGCATCCGGGGATAATTCAGAACCATGTGCTGCTTGATACCGAGCCGAACGATTTCGGGCCGGATATTTTTTGTGATTTTATGGGCGATTTTATCGAGCGTAAATCCACCGAGGGCAAGCCTGTTCTTGCTTATTGGTCGATGGCGGCTCCACACGGTACGCGGCAGGGGATTACGACTACTCCGCATCGCGGGACGCCGGGCGATATATCCACTCAGCCGGAGCCGGAGAAGACCGAGCGGTTCAGGGCCCTTAACGAGTATATCGATTTTCTGATCGGCCGGCTGCGGCAGAGGGTTGCCGATCTTGGTCTGGATGATAATACTATCTATATCTACTGCTCGGATAACGGGACGGCTGGTACGGCGAAGACTCGTGGGGTCGAGCGCGGGTGCAGGGTGGTTTATGTTGTCGACGGGGCCGGTATCAAGCAGCGGGGGGCGACCGATGAGATCACTGATTTTTCGGATGTTTTTCCGACGCTGCTGGATTTTGCCGGTATGGAGTTGCCGGAGGACTATGAGATCGACGGTAAGAGCTTAAAGCCCTTCCTGACGGGCGAAACCGACAGCCATCGCGACTGGATCTACAGCTATATCGGGACGACGCAGCTCATTCGCGACAGGCGGTATATGCTCGAGGTGCTTAATCCCATTCTCGACGTGCCGACGGGCAGGCTTTACGACTGCGGTACGAGCAGGGACGGCGTTGGATATGTAAATATTACCAATATGCCCGAGGGTAAGGCGAAACGCGAGGAGTTTACGCAGATACTCAGCCCGATGCCGCCGCTTGAGCTTGGTGACTCTCTGTTCTCGACGACGGGGGGGAGCAACTGGCTGGCTGACTACATGGGCAAGAAGGACAAGCATATTCACAATCACGCCGATTATGTGTTCTACGACGAGGAGATTCCGCTGGTCGACGGCGAGGTTGCCCTGGCTGGGGGCGGAAACCAGGTGAGTGTTGGCTATCCGCTTGTGCTTACGTGGGATACGTCGGCTGTGGTAGGCTTGGCGGGAAATGAGGCGGGCTTTACGTTCAGTTGGTGGCGCGATGAGGCATTCATAGCCGCTGGCGCCGGCACTGGGCTTACGATAGACCCAGCGGCCTTAGGCGACGCCGGAGAATATACGGCAACCGCAACTGACGGCATTACAACTTATGTTTCGTTAGCCATCGACATAGTCATTATACCATAATAATCATACGCAGGCAAAGCAGGAGCACCTCATGTCAACAAAAAAAGATTTATGGAACCGTTAATTCGCTCAGGAGCAGAAATGTCAAGCAGAAGAAGATTGCTGACAACCTTTAATTTCTTGTAAGATATGAATTTATGGGAAGCAAAATTTGCCGATTTCAGTCGTTTTTTTTGTTTGATTTGGTTATAACCTGACAACTTTAGTGTAATTCTGGATGATATTATCAGGTTATCGGGTAAGCATAACTGATCAGGATTGACTTTTGAAACTTCTGAAAAGAAGAACTAAGGGCAATTGATGACAGAAAAGAAAAAGCCAACTTGTTACGTTATTGCAGGTCCAAATGGATCCGGCAAAACAACATTTGCATTGAACTATCTTCCGAAGATCGCCGGTTGCCATAATTTTGTGAATGCAGACTTGATCGCTTATGGTATATCGCCTCTGAATTCTATTTCGGTTCAATATGATGCGGGCAGGCTTTTTCTTAATGAAATTCACAAAAATATTGACAAACAAATAGATTTTGCATTCGAGACCACACTGGCAGGCCGCAGCCAGATCAATTTGCTAAAAAAACTCATAGTATGGCCATCGAAGGCTTGGAATGCCTCAAGGAAGCTGTCATAGAAGAGCTTAGAATAAAAGCTTTGCTTGGCCAGTATGCCATCATCAATCGTGACGGCAAAGCTTGTCGTGTTCCTGCAAAGGAAGCGTTAAAAATTGCCAAGGGAAAGGACAATTGAGATATCCGGAAACTTTGAAAGGGGGCGAAAATGGAAAAGGTTGAAATGCCGCATCCCGGGCATGAGGAGCATCTTTGCTGGCTGATCAATATGGGTTTTCAGCGGCAGAAACCCGAGGAATACAAGGCTCTTGTTCGTGAGGGTCGTTATATGTGTGAGGGCTGCGGACGGGTTGCCGTCAATAAAGACAATCTCTGCCGCCCGGTTGCGTTGCATTCGTAGTCGGGTATTTTGGGCCGTTATTTTGGGCTGTTATTGTCTGGCTGGCCGGGCGATCCGGTTAAGTGCGTTATGACGGTCTCCAGGCCTGATACCACGCGTGCCATTCGGTCGTAATCGAGTTTGTCGGGGGTATCCTCGGCCTGGTGGTAATGCGGATAGCGGAACGGGGCTGTGTCGGTTACCATGATGGCGGGATAATCGTACTGCCAGAATGACCAGTGGTCGGACCATCCGACGCCGGGGATAAATCCGGGGATGGCTCCGCCTTCGGAGGGGAATTCGCATTTCTCGCGAAAGACGCCGATGCACTCGCGAAGAAGGGCGGCGGACGGGCCGGTATTGCTTATGAATGCAATGAAGTTGCCGACCGGCGGATAGACCAGATTGAACGGAAACGGATAGGACTGGCTGTCGGGCTCGTCGGTGTAGTAGCCGATGGTCTCGACGCTGATCATCGCGATAATATCGTCGCCGTTTTCGCGGCAGCTCTTTGCATAAACCATGCTGCCCATTTCGTCGGTGTGATAGAAGGGTGCTTCTTCGTTTGCAAAGAAGACGAAACGCATCGTGGGGCCGACGTTTTTTTCGGCAAATCGCCGTGCAAGGGCCAACGTTGCCGCCACTGCTGAGATGTTGTCGTTTGCGCCGGGGCTGCCGAGGACCGAGTCGTAGTGGGCTCCTATGACGATTATTTTTTCCGGGCGGCTGGGGCCGGGCAGTTCGGCCTCGATATTGTCGAACGTTTCGGCCATGGCGGTATAGCTCTGGCGGCAAACCTTAAGGCCAACCTTTTCGCAGGCCTGCTGGAGATAATCGGCGGCGGTGCAGAGATTCTTGTAGTTGAACACATTTCGCTCACCGATCGTTCCAGCCAGCATCTCGACATCCGACCGAAGCTCATCGCGAAGAACGACCTGGGCTTCGGTCAGATCCGGAAGCTGACCGCTATAACTTTTGCCCGGCATCTTGATCATCGTAAAGTACGCCCATATACAGAATACTGCAAGAAAGACCGCCAAAACCCCGATCCTGATCAGCGCGCCCCGCGTTACGATCTTAATGGCAAAACGCCGTTTGTGTTTGCCTTCCGTTTTGCTTTCATTGTCATCGTCCATCGTATCACCCTTTCCATATCTACGCTTCACTCTCTGGCGATCAGTCGTCATTGGGGGCGTCGCCACCGCTCTTTGCTGCGAGGGCTGTTTTTCTTAGTTTCATTATGTCGAGTTTGCCTGATCCTAAGATCGGCAGGGCGTCAACGGGGATGTAATTTTCGCGGCGCGGTTTGCATATATTTGGCAGGTCGCTGTCGGAGACTATCCGGTAAAGCTCATCGGCGTCGGCAGCATTTTCGACATAGAGGATGGCAAGTTCTTCACCCTTCTTTTCGTCCGGGATGCTGGTTACCGCCACCGTCTGGTCGTGCGTATCGAGGCCCTTGAGACAGACCTCTTCGACCGCCAGGTGGCCGACCATCTCGCCGCCTATCTTGCTGAACCGCGACAGCCGATCCGTGATCCTCAGAAACCCATCCGAGTCCATAGTCGCGATATCGCCGGTGTTGTACCAGCCGTTATCGAGGACGTCCGCTGTCACCTTGGGATTATTGAGGTATCCGAGCATGACATTGGGACCCTTGACCTTCAAGAGACCTTCATCACCAACGCTTAGGGACCTGTTCGTCTCCGGATCGACGATCCTGACGGCGACACCGGGGATCGGATGGCCGATACTGCCGGGCTTTTGGCCGACTTGTGCTACGCCGCCGATCTCGACATCGGGGACATTGAGAGAGACAAGCGGCGTAAGCTCAGTTGCACCGTAACCTTCCAGCGGGCGGACCTTGAACCTGGCCTCGAAAGCATCGACCAGGCGCTCCTTGAGTTTTTCGGCCCCGGTAACCACTAATCGCAGTGTGGAGAAATCGGAAGGCTTTCCGCGCCGGATATAACCCAAAAGGAACGTAGGCGTGGCAAACAGCAGGGTCGAACCATTCTTATGGATCGTCTCCGAGACCAATCGACCGTCGAGCGGATTGGGGACATACGAAACAGAGACGCCAACTATCAGCGGAAGCCAGAATGTGAGCGAATAACCGAACGAATGGAAAAACGGCAGAACTCCGCAGAGGTTGTCGTTGGGGTATATCTTGATCACCATCCGCACAGCTTCGATATTCGATAGGATGTTATGGTGGCTTAGCATTACGCCCTTTGGTTTGCCGCTGGAACCGGGGGAGGAGGTGGTCGTTGCGGCATCGTCGGCGCTGGAATCGCGGGAGCGGGTAAGGAT
>DAOVVQ010000030.1 GCA_030637065.1 Planctomycetota bacterium | reverse complement strand
TGAATAAACAGATGAATAGAGATGACAATGGATCGCACTAACAGCCCGCCGGCAGCGGCGATGAATGAAGATATCGCAGGCGCAGCGCAGGTCGTGCTGGCTGGCGGACTGTTGGACCGCGAGGCGATCGACTCGGTGGTCCTGCAAAGCAGCAGCGAGCACCTGTGGGACCTGTTGTACTGGGCCAACAGGATTCGCATCGCAAACTTCGGCAACTCGATCAAAGTCTGTTCGATCGTACCCGGCAGGTTAGGCGGATGCAGCCAGGATTGCAGGTTCTGTTCGCAGTCGGCAAGGTACAAGACGTCAGTGGAGGGCAGTAGGGTCTTTAGCGACGAAGAGATACTCTCCGCAGCGGCAAAGGCAAAACAAAGCGGAGTCGGCAATCTCGGGATCGTATATTCCGGCAGGGCGGTCGATGACGACGAACTCGAAAGGGTCGAGCGACTCGTCGGGCAAATCCGCAATGACTATGGGCTCGAGGTGTGTGCGTCTTTGGGAACGATAACCGCCGACCAGGCGCACCGGCTGGCGCGGGCGGGGGTGAGCAAATACAACCATAACCTTGAGACGTCCGAGCGGCACTTTGGTAATGTCGTCGGCACCCACGAATACACCGATCGTGTCGCGACGATCCGGGCGGTGCGTGCGGCGGGCCTTGGGATATGTGCCGGGGGGATATTCGGCATCGGTGAAAGCGATAGCGACCGCGTCGATATGGCGATAGAGCTGCGCGGGCTCGAGGCCGACACCGTGCCGATGAATTTCCTGCATCCGATCGAGGGCACACCCATGGGTGATTTTGAGACGATGGCGCCGATGGAAGTATTACGGGTGATCGCGATCTACAGGTTCATCTTGCCGACGACGAATCTTAAGGTCGCAGGCGGGCGGTCGCTGAACCTGCGGGACATGCAGAGCTGGATTTTTTATGCCGGCGCGACCGGAATTCTCAGCGGCGATTACCTGACCACCGCTGGCAGGGCGGTCGTCGCCGACATGCAGATGCTAAAAGACCTCGGCCTGGAGGCACAGGCATAACGGTTACGGCAAATTCGAACAAGCGAACTCAGTTACCTGCCACTACCGCCTGCGGTCCTATCTGTCCTTAACAGCCCGGCTCAGTTCGGCGATGTCGGCCCGGAGCGCCCTTATGTCCCGCTTGATGCCGTTGCGGTGGATCATCTGCCATGCGAAAATCTTCATCAGGGCGATGAACTGGATGCAGCAGAGGAAGATGGCGGCGTACATGATCTGGGATTGTGTATCTTCGGCGCCAAAGAACCTGATTCCGCTGAAGATCGCCAGGCCAATGAAGACGATGGCGTATACCCAATCCGCGATCACTATCGCCAGCATCCGTTTGTTGTAGAACTCGATTACCATCTGCCACAGCGAATCTTCCCTCGAATCATCACACGCACCCTCCCGGGCCGGTTGTGTTTGTTCGTCAGCCATATTTTCTTCCTTTCAAATACCGCCATTGTTAAAGGATTCGAATAGCTTACTTTTCCCGCAATGTCCTACGGCTACCTTCTGCTGTTCAGTTTGGCAAGGAGTCTTAGTATCTCGAGGTACAGCCATACCAGCGTGACCATCAGGCCGAACGCGGCATACCATTCCATGTATTTAGGCGAGCCCATGGCGGCGCCTTGCTCGATGAAGTCGAAATCGAGCACGAGATTGAGGGCGGCTATGACGACAACGAAGACGCTGAAGGCTATTCCGAATGTGCCGCTGCTGTGAATCAATGGCACGCTGACGTTAAAGAAACCCAGCACGATCGAGAAGAGATAGAACATCGCTATCCCGCCGGTTGCGGCGACGACGCCGAGCTTGAAATTTTCCGTGGCCTTTATAAGGCCCGACCGGTATGCAAAGAGCAGGCAGGCTAAGACGCCGAAGGTAAGCCCGACGGCCTGAAGGACGATCCCCGGATACCGACTGTCGAACACGGCGGATATTCCGCCCAGAAACAGGCCCTCCAGTGCGGCATACAAGGGGCCGGTGACCATTGCCCATTGCTTTTTGAAGACGGTGACTATCGCGGTAATAAAACCGCCGATGAGACCGAAGATCATGACAGGACCGTAAGCGCCGCCGGTATTGAACAGGTGCCAGTTGTACGCGGCGCCGGCTAAGACAAGCGCCAGCAGAACAGCGGACTTGTTGACCGTGCCGTTGACCGTCATCGGCGCCTCCTGAAATGCCCCGATGGTAAATACGTCCGCCTTAAGGGCGGGATTGGCGGTTCGCATCATGACAATTTCTCCTTATGCCGGTTACGTCCTGTTATTCGATTTTCGCAGAATGGGGGGCGTGTTCTCAGTGGATCTTGATCGCCTCTGTCGGGCATACATCTTCACAGCCGCGTCGCTTGTCGCACTGCGTTTCGTCGGTTACGCAGCAGACATTCTTCTGCTCGTCGATGTAGAGTATTTTTTGCGGGCACAGCTCGACACACGCTCCACAGGCTGTGCATAGTTCTTCGTCAATTATTACGATCTCGTTCATTTGATATTTTCCTTAATTGCTCAACTTCAAAACGGTCCAGCTTGATAGTTTTGTAGGATGGGTAACTCGTTACCCATGCGGTTCTGTAAGCTCGTCCGTCAGCATGGGTAACAAAGTTACCCATCCTACGGCAGTCACCCATTCTAATTGTACAGCTTCAGCTGCTGAGTCCATTGCCGACGGATGGTACTTTTTTTACGGCTGGGTCGACGTCGAAGAAGTCTCTTCCTTCGAATCCGAATGCTCCTGCGACGATCGAACTTGGGAACGTCTGGCACCTGTTCTTGTAGTCGCGGACATTGCCGTTATAAAACCGTCTTGCCGCCTGGATCCTGTCTTCGGTATTGACCAGTTCCTTTTGCAGTTGGAGGAAATGGCTGTCGGCCTTTAGCTGCGGATAGTTTTCGACCACCAACATCAGCTTTTGCAGGGCGGCGACGAGCATTTTTTCGCTGCCGCACTGATCGCTGACCTTGCCGGTATTCGCGACACACTTGCCCCTTAGCTCGGTAACCCGCTCGAAAAGTTCCTTCTCGTGTGCGGCGTAGCCCTTGACGGTGCCAACTAAGTTGGGGATAAGGTCGTAGCGGCGTTTGAGTTCCGTATCGATATTGCCCCACGAATCGCTGATGTGGTTCCGCAGGCTCACCAGCGAGTTATAGGTCGCAATAACGAATATCAGCGGCAGCAAAATGACGGCTGCGACTATTATCAGTACGGGCATTTTCTCTTCCTTTTAATCCGCGGAACATGGGCAGCTCTGTTACCCATTCGGTTCTGCAAGCTCGTCTGTTCAGCATGGGTAACAAGTTACCCATCCTACGACTTCCTTTAATTAACCGCAGGGATCGGTTTTTAGTTCGCGATAATTACGAACCTGCACGCCGTCGGCTGAACGCGAAGGGTTACTTCGCCGTCGAATGTGCCTATGTCCTTTTCCCGCCAGATGTCATATATCTGGCGCTCTCCACCGAGGCCGATCCTGGAAAGATTGAAGGAGACATTCCTCCAGGATTGTTTACTGCGATTTAGCAGCATCACAGCGACGTCGCCGTTTTTGAGTTTTTTCGCCCAGACTTCTGCATTGCCATTATCGATAATT
The DNA here is from genome assembly GCA_030637065.1 of Planctomycetota bacterium. Classification (GTDB taxonomy): domain Bacteria; phylum Planctomycetota; class Phycisphaerae; order Sedimentisphaerales; family Anaerohalosphaeraceae; genus DAOVVQ01. Next base: position 16,403 of record DAOVVQ010000030.1, on the reverse strand, counting down.
CGCTTTCCCTGTTCGGTCGGGTCCTGATTTACGGCTATAGCTCTTTCGTTGGTGATGATATCCAGTTCATCGCTGGACATTGCGATGGGATCGTTTCCGAGCATCAGGGGAGACGACATGATGCACCACAGGGTGAAGTGGGCCTTCTGCTGTTCCTGGGTCAGTCCCTGGTCGCCGGTTACCATCATGTCGGGGTCGTTCCAGTAGCCGTTACCGGCATGGACTGCAACTTCATTATTCTGTTCGACAATGTCCATCACGCTGTGATGTCTGGTGGTAGGCCCGTCGAAGACCGCTCCGCCTGACTGCCTTGATACGATGTCGCCGGTTGTGCGTCCCATCTGCGTAAGCTTTGGGTACCAGTCATAGTACATGTATGCACTGGCGCTTAAGACGACGTCGCGTCCGCTTTTATCCAGCAGTTTTCGCCACTTGGCATAGGAGTTTTCGATGTTGCCCTCGACTTCCCATCCCTTCTTGAAATTGCCTTTCACTGTCTGGTCATCGTTCGGGAGGACAAACCTGCATTTGTCGAGTTTTATGAAGTCGACGCCCCATTCGACGAACTGGTTGATGTGGACCTCTTCTATGCCCCATGCGCCTACCCTGTCGCCGCCGCAATCGTGGCTTCCGGGTACGGTGTGCAGGCCGAATTTAAGACCCCTTGCATGGGCGTGGTCGGCCAGGGGCTTTATTCCGTTGGGGAACTTGGTCGGGTGGGCCTGTAATTTACCGTCGGGCGACAACTCCACATCGCGCCATCCGCCATCGACGACGACGTACTCATAGCCGGCGTCTGCCAGGCCGCTATCGGCCATGGCATCGATGGTATCATGCACGATCTCCTCGTTAATGGCCTGCTTGCCCCACCAGTTCCAACTGTTCCAGCCCATCGGCGGAGACGGCGACAGTTCGACCTTGCCTTTTGAGCTTGTCGATTGAACGGCGCCACAGCCGCAAAGCACTGTTAAAATAACGACCAGTACGATCAGCATTGCATTTTTCATTTTAATGTTCCCTTAAATAAATATGTTTGATTTTATTTTACGTTTTGAGCCCGTCCGTGCAGCATGGGTAACAAAGTTACCCATCCTACGCTGCTTACCCTGAACCGCCAAGAGTTGTCATTGGATGCCGTATTTTTTTCGTACTGGTTTGTATTCCGGGTTTACGCATTTGTCCTTCCATCTGTAGAGGACCTGTAGGAGTCCTTCGTCGCTTTCGGTGTACTGGCCTTTATCGCCGGTTTCATCGATCCATTTTTGGAGCATCTTTCGATGGTGGCTTAGCACTTTTGCGTATCTGGGATCGTCGGCCAGGTTATTTACTTCGTGTGGATCGCTTTCGAGGTTGTAGAGTTCTTCGGCGGGTCTTTCGTCGCTTACGAAGGCTGCGGCCTGCGGGCTTAATTTTCCTTCTGCGTAAAGCTGTTTCCATACTATCGTAAAGTCTCTGTCGTCGCGGTATTGCGGCTGGAGGTATGGCCGGTCGGTCAGGAAGTTTCGCAGGTATTTGTAATGTTTCGTCGTTACCGAGCGGATGCGTTCGATGGTGTAGTCACAGCGGTCGCGGGCGGAGATCACGAAATTGCGGGGCTTGTAATCTTTGGCGAAGATGTCGCGGCCTTCCATGTGGTCGGGGATGTCGAGTCCGGCTAAGGCCATTGAAGTTACGGATATGTCGATAGTGCTTACCAGATCATCGATCACGAGACCGGGTTTGGTAACGGGATGGTTCTTTGGCCAGCGGATCAGCAGGGGGATATTAATGCCGCCTTCGTAACAGAATTGCTTGTGCCGCAGCCCGCCGGGCATACCGTGGTCGGAGAAGAAGAAGACGATAGTGTCCTCGAGCAGGCCGTCGGTTTCTAACCTGTCCAGAATATTTTTCACGCTCTTGTCGGTTCCCAGGACGCAGGCGTAATGGTCAGCTATCATCTCGCGGTAGACGGGGTGGTCTGGATAATATGGAGGAACGGTTACATCGTCTGGCGAGACGGGGGTCTGATCCTTTAGAACGGTCTTTCCATTCTTGCCGCCCTTTAGCTGGATATGGCCGAACCAGGGCTTGCCCTGCGCCTGGGCCTGGCTCCAGTCCTTGACGCTGTACAGATCGGAGTTGTTGTAAACGAAGTTGTAGTCCGTCTTGCCTTGGTTGAAGGTTGCGTAGCCGGCCCGCTGAAACAGTTCGGGAATCGTCTTGACCGAGTCGGGCAGGTGGATCATGCCAAGGTCTTTGTGTTCGGGTTTCTTGGTATTCGAGCGGGAGCTGCGGTGGTTGTGGATCCCGAGGGTGGTCTGCATCGTTCCGGTTACCAGTGCGCTTCGGCAAGCCGAGCAGACGGGGGCGCTTACATAGGCCCGGCTGAAACGAACGCCGCCAGCGGCCATAGCATCGAAGGTTGGTGTGTTTATCAGGGTCGTGCCGTAACAGCTTAGCCACGGATTCATATCCTCGGCAATGAGCCAGAGGATGTTAGGGCGTTTGGCGGTCTTTTTTGCTCTCGCAACAGGTGCAAGTGAGAGGCCTAAGGCCCCTCCAGCCACAGTTTTCATAAAGTCACGACGATCTATCATCTCTTGTCTCCTCAGAATATAAAGCAGGATTCCCCGTTTACACGGCTAAAACACTATTTTTCTCAGTACAACACCGGTAATCCTATATGATTGACCCTGAACCGTCAACGATTTCCTTCGTCAAAACCGATGATCATGGGTCGGGACGGGAATCCAGGTTTTATATAACCCTTTCAGGGTATCTTAGAAGGCGGGATGTTGCTATCCCAGGGTGGCGCTTCGCTTACCCTGGGCTGAGCTTAACAGCCCCTTCGGGGCAGAACTATTTTGCCTTCGTTATCCATCGCTACACGGCTAACCGGTGGCAAACAGGTATTCCGGCATCAAGGAGCGGATTTTTGTGAGGCGGTTTAGGTTGTGTTCGATCAGTACTACGTCGAGTCTGCGATTGCAGGCCAGGGCGAGTGCGTTTTGTTCTATCTCTATGCTCATGTCCTTGTTATCGAGCAGGTAGTCGATCATTTTGGCATTGCATACGTCATAGGCGAATTTTTTGTTTTTCGACCTTACACAGAATTGTCGTGAAAACTCGTGCGATTCGAAATCGATATCGTCAAAGCCCAGCGCCTGGCCGATCTTCGAGAAGAAGCCTTCCTTGGTGATCTTAAGCTCTGGAAATGACGTTTCCAGCGTCAGGATGAAGAAGGAAAAATGATGGTGATGCGTCTGCCTGCGACCCTTGGAGTCGGTCGAATGCGTCTCGTAGTGATAGTCGAAGACCTGCGTGTCGCGACCCTGATAATTGCCGCTGAGTATATTGTAGGCATAGTGATTCGAGCCCTGCCGCAGCGCATCGAGGAAGCGGTACCGGTCGTCGATGTTGCGATCCCTGTCCGGACTGAACGAAAAGCCAAGCCGCTGGGCCAGCCCCGCAAGCGCCTCGCGCCGTTTCTTGGCTGCGATCGCAGAAAAAACGATCCCGGCGATGATGACTGCTACAACTACGATAACTATCGCTATCTGTGCCAAAATAAACTCCCTTCATTTTCTGTCGCCAGCCCTGAACGGCTGGGCCTGCAATGCAATATGGCATTCGGGTTATTACGGCAGTGCTGCTTCGTCGAAAGAGAAAGGAACCTTTACCTCATCCTTTGAAACGACAACCTCTATCCGGCATTTACCCGGCTTGGGTATCTCGTCGGCAAATTGGTAAGAGTAGTTATTGCCCCATCCCATGCCTCCGCGGCTTTTAAGCATGCTGCCGTCTTTGCCATAGATATCGATCGACGTTATCGTACGATGCCCTTCATCAATTTCAATTTCGAGAGTGCTGCCGGATATCTTGTTAATTCTGAAATTCAATTTGCCCAGAACCGGGTTTGCAGCGCCATCGATACCGACGAGTTCATGCACGTTTTCCAGGATGACCTCTTCCGTTTTAACACTCCGCACTACCGATACATAGCCTTCGATATTTTTGAGTTTTCTCGCGTTTATACCCGGCGTTTCCGTCTTGATCTTCAACTCTTTACTGTTACCCGAGCCTTGTATCGGGAAGGTGGATCGATGTGCGCTCTTAACAAGATCCTTGCCGAGATCGTCCTGTATACTTGTCAGCACAGGTGTATGACAGGAAACAGATTTATCGCCATCGCTCCAACTAAGCTCTATCGCCAACTCCAGATCCGATATTGTCGGTTCGGCATCATCGCTATCGAGTAATATCTTTTTGTTGGTTGCTATCCAGGAAACCTTCGCCTTTAGTTCGGCTGGCGACTCTTCATCGGTTGAGGCGGGCTCTTCGGGCTCGATGACGGCTCTCAGGGGCAAAGAAAACTTCAGCGCCGACGCATCGAAAAAAACCGAGCCGACACCTTTGTCTTCGCCCTCTACGAATGCCCTGGTCCGGGCAAGTCCGTCTTTATTGCGCAGGTCCATAACCCAGCTAACCGTGTTTTTATCGCTGCCGCGGTCTCCGTTGGTCTTTTCTATTTCCGCCGGAAGATGGATCGTTCTTTTGATATACAACCCTTTTGCCATGCCGTAGCGCTGCGTGGCGCTTGGTCCGCTGCTGTTGCCGGATTGCCATGCGTCACAGTAGATCGCAGCCCTGCCTTCGCCTGCCGAAACGAGCCGTAACTTGAGGGTCTCGCTACAGAATTTCGAAAGGAAAAACCGCTCTGCACTGTCGAATTTCCCCTCGAACTCGATCGTCCTGCCTCCGTCCGGAAGATCGGTGATGGCAATTGAGGTTATCTCGAAAGCCGAACCGATCTTTTCCAGCACCTTCTCTTTACTGATCGGAGGCATATTATCATCACCGCTGCTCTCGGAAGTAGCCACGAGAAGTCTTTCCGATATGACCAGCTTTTCCTTTATGGTCCCGCTGCCGTCAGCGTTCAGCGTGATCTCCGACTCGTCTTCATAACAGCCGACCAGCAGCAATACACAGCACAAAACCGGAATTATTTTCTGTAATATAGACATTTTCCTGCTCCTTTAAACCCTGGGTTTCCCGTTTATGCCTGCTCGCCTGGCCCGCTGAGCCTCATCTGAGACCTCTGAAAAACTATGACACCCTTGCTATGGTCGTTGTTTTTGGAACAAAAACAATCCTGGCATTGGGATATACCCTGTTTTTCAGGGGACCCACCTATATATAGATACCGCTTCTGGCTGGGAAATTCAAACATTTTGCCTGCTTTATTGGGCTTCTTGCCTGTTTTGTTGGGCTTTAATCGCCAAATCCCATGATGGCGACTGCCATTGTTCCCCATGTTCGGCGTTCCATGATCTGCAATCGGTCGTATTTGTCCAGCAGGGCGGTTTTTTCGCTGGTCCTGACGACTGCTATGCCGTCCGGGGCCATCTGTTCATTGAGGAGCGTCAGCAGGCGGCCTAATTGTGATTTTTCTGTGGTGTCTTCCGAGCGGGGGTATGGAGGGTCGACGAAGACGAGGTCGAATTTTTCGCCGCTGGCTGGTGTTGGTGCGCCTATTTTGAATGCGTTGGCCCGGATGACCTTTGATTCTGCGACGAAGCCGGCTCGGGCGATATTCTTTTCCAGGATGGCGGTGGTGCGGCTGTCGCGTTCTATGAAAATGGCGCTTTGGGCCCCTCTTGAGAGGGCCTCGAGGCCGAGTGAGCCTGTCCCGCAGAAGAGATCGGCGACGAGGCCCTGTTCGATGGCATCGTAGCGGTTGACCAGGATGCTAAAGAGCGATTCTTTGACGCGGTCGGTGATCGGGCGGGTGGCCATGCCCTTGGGGGCAAGGAGTTTCATTCCTCGTTTTGAACCTGCGATTATCCTCATTGGGCGTTGCCTGCCGTGAAATCACACGAAATATCCGCGACTAATGAGTAGATATTAGCGATTAAGGGCTAAATTGCACGCATCAATGCAAAAAAACGGCAAAAGCGGGCACAGGATCGCATCGCAGCAAGGGTGGTCCCGATGTACATCGGGATTTGGCGAAGCCAAACCGATGGTGGGTGCCAATGTGCAATCGCCCATCGGTCCCGATAAATCGGGACACGCTGCCACCCTTGCTGTGGGGTGAATTGGTGACAAGTTATCCACTGTGCTGGATTCCCGCCTTCGCGGGAATGACAAAGGTTATCATGGCTTCCACAGAGGGTTTGCCCATCGGTTTGCTGCGCAAACACGCTGCCACCCGGCGTAGGGGTTTGCGAGAATTGCCAAACACCCTTTTGCAAGCAAAAGTGTGCCACCCGAGGCAGAACGTACCAGTCCCCGTTTTTGCCACCCGATTTTTGTGGTCTGAAATGGGATTTGGCGGGATTTTTCTTGACAAACTGTTTGGAGAGTCGTAATATACTCTCTGGTTGCATTTGTGCCCGAAAGGGGTAAAGTGCATGCCTGAGACGCATTTGGCGTATTCCCGGGCCTTTGGCGTGGGTTTGCCGGTGCGGTTACACGATTGCGGCAGGGCGACAATACGCCCGGCTTGTCGGTCGGTTCGCTCGTGGCGGGACGATTGGCGGTCGGGTTCGGAGCCGGCGAAAACCGTGATCTGTTGGAATAACGATAACGTTTATCAGGAACAGGAGTAAAATCATGGCTGAAAGTTCATCCCCCGGCGCGGGCGCCACTTCCGAACCTACCGGCACGCAGGGCTGTCAGATCATCGTCGACATGCTCATCGAGCAGGGTGTCGAAGTGATGTTCGGCTATCTCGGCGGCGTTGTGCTGCCGTTGTTCGACAAGCTTTATGACGCGCCGATCCGGTTTATCATCCCGCGTCACGAGCAGGGCGGCTGTCACATGGCTGACGCTTATGCCCGGGCCAGCGGAAAAGTCGGCGTTGTTGTCGCCACTTCCGGGCCTGGCGCGACTAATCTGGTTACCGGCCTTGCCACGGCGATGATGGATTCGATCCCGATCGTCGCGTTTACCGGGCAGGTCCGCACCGAACTTATCGGCAACGATGCCTTTCAGGAGGCCGATACTACCGGTATTACGCGGCCTGTGACCAAACACAACGTGATCGTCAAGGATGTCAATGAGCTTGCCCAGACCATCCGCGAGGCGTTTTATATCGCTTCCAGCGGACGCCCGGGCCCGGTTCTCATCGATATACCCGTCGACGTCCAGATCAAGAGAGCTGTGGTCCCACCGCCAACGAAGATAAAGATGCCCGGTTACCACATCAGGACCAAGGGCCACAGCAGGCAGATATCGATGGCAGCCAAGGCGATCAACGAATCGCAGCGACCCGTCCTCTATGTTGGCGGCGGCGTCATTCTAAGTGGGGCCAGCGAGGAGTTGCGTAAACTGGCGCTCAAGGCGAATGTTCCGGTTACGACGACGCTGCTTGGGCTTGGAAGCTACGACCAGTCGCGGGCTGAGTCGCTCGATATGCTCGGTATGCACGGCACAGCCTACGCCAACTACGCCGTCCAGGAAAGCGACCTGATGATTGCGATCGGCGCCCGGTTCGAGGACCGGGTTACCGGAAAGATCAAGGATTTTGCCTCGAAGGCGAAGGTCATACATGTCGACATCGACCCTGCGAGCATATCCAAGAACGTCCGGGCCGATATTCCCGTTGTCGGCGATGCCAAACAGATCCTTGTCGAGTTGACCGAGGCTGTCGAGCATCGCGACCGGACCGAATGGTTCGAGAAGATTGGCGAGTGGAAGAGCAAATTCCCCGTAACCTATGACAGGGAGGCTAATACGATAAAGCCGCAGTATGTTATCGAGGAGCTGTACCGCCAGACCGAGGGCAATGCGACCATCGTTACCGGCGTCGGCCAGCACCAGATGTGGGCCGCCCAGTTCTACCGTTATGACCGGCCCCGCCAATTTATAACCTCCGGCGGTCTCGGCACGATGGGGTTCGGCCTGCCAGCGGCGATCGGGGCCCAGATCGCCCTTCCCGACCAGGTCGTCATCGATATCGACGGCGACAGCAGCTTTAATATGACGCTTACGGAGCTTTCCACCGCGGTTATGTATGATCTGCCTGTAAAGATCTGCCTGCTCAATAACGGGTATATGGGAATGGTCCGGCAGTGGCAGGAGCTGTTCTACGGCAAGCGATATTCGCAGAGTTCGCTGAAGAATCCCGATTTTGCGACGGTCGCCAAGGCTCTGGGAGCGGTCGGGATCAAGGTCGAAAAGAAAAAGGACGTCCCGAAGGCTCTCGGGAAGATGTTAGCGGAGACGCGTCCGTGTCTCGTCGATTTTCATATCGACCGGGAAGAGAATGTCTGGCCGATGGTCGCCGCTGGCAAGGCGATACACGAGATGGACGGTCTGGATATCTTCGAGTCAATGGCGTAAATCGAAATATAACGGTCAATCGACCCTTAACTGATTATAGGGGACCTAAAATGAAACATATTATTAGTGCATTAGTCCAAAATAAGCCCGGCGTTCTTGCCCATACGGCTGGTATGTTCGCTGCGAGGGCCTTTAATATCGATTCTCTGGCGGTTGGCAGGACAGACGACCCCTCGCTTAGCCGGATGACCATCGTTGTCATCGGCGATGACCGCGTTGTCGAACAGGTCAGAAAGCAGCTTGCAAAGATCGTTTCCGTGGTCAAGGTGCAGGATTTCGTCGGCCAGGACGTCGTCGCCCGCGACCTTATGCTCATCTCGATCGCCGCCCCACCGGACAAGAGACCCGAGATACTGGCCCTGATCGAGATGTTTAACGCAAAAGTTGTGGACACGACGCCAAAATCTGTTATGGTGGAGGTTTGCGGGCCGGAGAGCAAGATCGAGGCCTTTATGGACTCCTGCCGGCCTTATGGTATAAAAAGCGTCGTCAGGACAGGGACGGTCGCTATGGCTCGGCAGGGAGGAAGTCAACAGAATTCAAACAGTTAAAGAGAATCAAAGAGGATTTAGAAAGGACAGAATGATGGCAACTATATACTACGAACAGGATGCACCGATCGACGCATTGAAGGGCAAGACCGTTGCGGTCGTCGGTTATGGCAGCCAGGGCCACGCCCACAGCCAGAACCTCCGGGACAGCGGCATCGAAGTCGCCGTTGCCGAACTTGAGGGCACTGCGAACTTCAAGCTCGCCCAAGAGCATGGATTTAGCCCAAGCGATATCAAAACCGCTATCGACGGGGCGTCGCTGATCATCGTTACCCTGCCCGACGAGGTCCAGGCGACGATTTACGAAAGCCATATCGGGCCGAACCTCGTCGCCGGCCAGACGCTCGGTTTTTGTCACGGATTCAATATCCATTTCAAATATATCGTGCCGCCCAACAATATCAACGTCGTGATGATCGCCCCCAAGGGGCCGGGGCATCTGGTTCGCAGCGAATATGTAAAGGGCGGCGGAGTTCCCTGCCTGATAGCAGTAGAGCAGGACGCCACCGGCGATGCCAAGCAGATCGCTCTTGCCTGGGCAAACGGAATCGGCGGAGCGCGTGCCGGTATCATCGAGACTACCTATAAGGAAGAGACCGAGACGGACCTCTTCGGCGAGCAGGTTGTCCTCTGCGGCGGACTGACGGCGCTGATCAAGGGCGGTTTCGAGACGCTGGTCGATGCGGGCTATCAGCCGGAAATCGCGTATTTCGAGTGCATGCACGAGGTAAAACTCATCGTCGACCTGATGTACCAGGGCGGGCTGAGCTATATGCGTTACAGCATCTCGAATACCGCTGAATACGGCGACTTAAGTCGCGGGCCGCGGATCATTACCGATGAGACCCGCGCCGAGATGAAGAAGATCTTAGGCGAGATCACCTCGGGCGACTTTGCAAAAGAGTGGGTCGCCGAGTACAAGGGCGGCTTGAAGAACTTCAACGAGCAGTACGACAAGGACCACGCAAGTCAGCTCGAAGACGTTGGAAGAAGCCTGCGTAAAATGATGAAATGGGTCGACGCAAAGGAGGTATAAACCTCGTTGAGCGGTCAGAATACAGAAGGGCGGCGCCGGCTGCGGGCCGGCGATATGGGCAAGGCTGCTAATCGCTGCGGTGTGAAATGTGCGGCTGGGAGATGGCTGATTGCTGTAGCGGCGGTAGCTGTGTGCTTGGCTTCGAGCGGATGTCAACTGATGGTCAGGGACTCGAAGGTCTTTGACCGGTACTATATGACTACGCTGAAGTTCAGCTCCTCCGCCGACGTTCTCGCCCACATCCAAAGGGACGATTCCGAGTTTCTCAGCCAAAGCGAAAGCGTCGTCGCGTCATGGGGGCAGAAGTGGTCGGACGCGGCACTCTGGTTCAATATGGTTGCCTTCGACGAGGACGAACTGACAGCTGTAAGAAAATACGCCTTCCTTGGCAACGAAAAGGCAAAGGGCTATTACATCGTCCCGGCACAGTCCCTTCGGTTCGATGCGCAGATCGTGATCGACCAGGCCGTGCTCGACGAGCCATACGCCAACGAAAACGAACGCAGGATCGCCATCCTGCAAAATGTTATGGACGTTTTCACCGAGGATATTAATCAGCTTACATTCGACAGCCAGACGCTGATGAGCGCTTCGATGATGGCGAAACGCGCACTGAATACCATATTGGTAAAGCTAAACCAGTCGCCCGCGCTTGCGGTAACCTTGCCGGATCTCACCGGCCTGGACTTTTGGTACCCCGTCTTAGGCAAGAGCAGGGCCCGCATGATCATCAACCAGGACATCGTCAAGCTGAAGATAAAAGTCGGCACCAGTTGGTTAAAACGGCAGAGGTTCCACTCGCTCACCGATGCAAAGTTTATTTAATTCCGGCCCCAATTAAATATTGCGCGTGTGGCATGCCTGCGCCATCGGTGTTTTTTGGGTGGCAGCGTGTTTGGCGAAGCCAAACCGATGGTGGGTGCCGGTGTGTATACGCCCATCGGTTTGCTGCGCAAACGCGCTGCCACCCGGCGTGTCAGGATTTATGAGAATTGACAAACACCCTGCCAGTCGATCAGCATGGGTAACGAATCCTATCTGCCTATAAGGCAGTTATCCATCCTACGCCCTTGTAATATTTAAATGGGACCGGTCTAACCGCGCTTTGGTTGTGGTCTTTTCTTAACTGGTCGGTCCGGGTGCGTGCCCCATTCTTCGGCTTTTGCCGGGTCGTAATTTGGGTTCTTTGTCGGCAGTTTGGCTTTGACCGACTTTCGCCAGGCGGCGAGTTGTTTTTGCAGTTGGCTGGCTTTTTTCGGCATCTTTTTGGCGAGGTTCTTCTTCTCTCCGATATCGTCTTGCAGATTGTACAGCTCGACGCGGTTGTCATCGAAGAACTCTATCAGTTTCCACGGTCCCTTCCGGATCGCACCGGCTGGGGTGGAATGATGATAGTGCGGATAGTGCCAGAAGATAGCATCTCTCTTCAGCGCCTTTTTGCCGGCAAGCAGTGGTACTATGCTCTCGCCGTCAAGGACGTGTCCCGCATCGCCTTTTGCCCCGGCGATATCGAGGAATGTCGGATAAAAGTCCACACTCGTTACCGGCGTCGAGCAGGTTGAGGCTTTTTTTACCACGCCGGGCCAGCGAACGATCAGCGGTTCGCGTATGCCGCCTTCGTAGAGCGTTCCCTTTTCGTCGCGCAGGGGGGCATTGGTCGAGACGATCGGGCCGGTGCGGTCGAATCGCTGACGCAGGCCGCCGTTATCGGAGAAGAAAACGAGCACGGTGTTATCGGAAAGGTTCAGTTCGTCGAGGCTTTTCATGATATTGCCGACGCTGTCATCGACGTGCTCGACCATGGCGGCATATATGGGATTGTTAACGCCGCTGCGGGGTTTGGGTTTGTTTTCATACTTCTCGATGAGGGCCTGCCTTGCCTCAAGGGGGATGTGGACCGCGTAGTGGCAGAGGAAAAGGCAGAAGGGTTTGCCTGCGTTTGCCTGCATGAATTTTTCGCTCTGTTCGGTCAGCACTTCGGATAAGTAATCTTCCTTTGTCAGCTTAAGATCGGGAATGGTCTTGTTGCCGAAATGTCCGCCGCCGCCCCTGACGATCGACGAGTCGAAGCCCTGCTTGTCGGGATAATGTTCGGCGTTGCTGCCCAAGTGCCACTTGCCGAACATAGCCGACGTATAGCCTGCGCCCTTGAGGGCCTCGACGACGGTTACCGTTTCGAGCGGCATGTACTGCTGGCGATTGATCGGGGAGATAAGTTTTTCCCACGGTCGCCAGTGGCCCGTGATAAAATCGGTGATGCCGATCCTGGCGGGATACTGGCCGGAATAGATACTCGCCCTCGTCGGCGAACAGACGGGGCAGGCCGCATAGGCGTCGGTGAACTTCATGCCCTGCGACGCCAGGCGATCGATATTGGGCGTCTCGTGAAACTTATGGCCATAACAGCCGATATCCGGCCAGCCCATATCGTCAACGAGGATGAACACGAAATTCGGTTTGCGACCAGAGCCGCCCTGCCCGCTACCGGACAACGAACCCGAATGCCCCGCACCCGCACATCCACATGTTATCGCACACGCCGCCGACCATCCGGCAGCCTTCAAAAAATCACGCCTGGTTTTCATCGCATCGTCCTTTCCTGCTCGTCAAACGTTCCGTCTTCGAGGATATGTTTTTTTGGGCCCTGCCGATCACAGGCCGAGCCACGGCAGCCTCGGCAAAGAGCCGATCTCTTCTGTGCCCCCATCGAAAGGCCGCATATAGAATCTGTAAGTCGTCGGTTCATTCTTGAGCTGATAGTCCTGGAGGGCGGTTGCGCCCCAACTGTTATTGCCGCCAACGCCTAACTGGGCGAGGTCGATATTCAGATGGATATTCTCGGATCGCTGCATCTCAAAGGAGTATTTCGCTTTTTCCATTTCGGCTATGGAGTAGTGCCTTGCACTGACGCTCAGGACCGGGCTGCCTCTGAAGAGCAGTCCGCTGTCATCGCCATTACTTAGAAGTACCCATCGGACGTCGACTTTGTTGCCGTTTTCCTGCGGACGCGAATAGTCGACCCACTGGTCGTCGACAGTGCCGCTATATATCCCGACCCGCTCGAATTTGCGGTCGGAATATGTCGGATTTGGCCCGCGTCCGAACCATGTAATGTTCTCAAATCCGGCTGGCACCATCAGCTCCATGCCAATCCGGTGCGGGCCTTTGATCTCTTTTTCGCTGCCCTGATAGCGGGCGTAGACCTTGATCTCGCCGGTCCCGTAGACCGTATATCTGACACTGTATTTGCCGCTGACGTCCGGAAGCTCGCCCTGAACCTTGACGAGGGCGGCCTTGTCTTCGGATGTAACGCTAACACCGGTAACCTTCCAGCCGGCCCCGACCGTTCGCCATATATCGCTGTACTTTTTATTCTTCAGCGGCCGCTCGTCGTTGTCGGTATAGGCCCGCCAGAAATCCGGCAGCGGCCCGCGGGCGATGAGCTGCTTGCCCTTATACGTATAGGAAGAGATCGTGCCAGTTTGCTTGTCAAAGCCGACTGTAAAATCCTTGCCCTTAATTACGACCGCATCGCCCTCGTCTGTTACTTTCACCGGCGGCATTGAGGCGATTTTCGCCATCTCCGGTTTGTGGTATACGGGCAGCTTGAACTGCTCGAAGGCGATCTCATGGCCGCGTTTTACCAGGGCGGTATCGTTTTTTGTTACGAAAGAAATGTTGAGAAAAAATTCCACCCCCGGCTCGGGCGATATCTCGGGCAGGTCAAGCTGCAATGGCTTTGCTTTGCCGGCTGGAATGTTGAGTTTGTCGATCGTGCCGGCGGCGATCTGTTTGCCATTTGCCTCGATCTGCCACGTACCCTCGGCGACATCTTTGATATTGGAAAAATCGAACCAGTTTTTGACCCTCAGCCGCCCTTCCTTGAGATTGACCGGCGTAACGTGGATGTTGCGATATACGTGCTTGATGGCGAACAGGCCCGGATGCGGCGTCCAGTCGGCGGCGATCAGGCCGTTCATGCAGAAGTTGCCGTTGTGAAAAATGCCAAGCTCCTCTTCCCACCAGCCGCCGTATGCAAAGAAGTGGTCCTTCACCGGGCCGGTACCGATTTTGCTCTTATACTCACGCGGGACCGGCTGACGGATCCCCTGGTCCATCCAGTCCCAGACGAATGCGCCCTGGTGCCGCGGGTTGATGTAGATGTTGTCGTCCCAGTATTCTTTCAGGTTGCCGTTGCTGTTGCCCATCGCGTGGGTATATTCGCACAGGATGATCGGTTTGCCGGGGAACTTTACCTCGTCCTCCAGGCCGTAATTCTGGTCGGCGTACATTCGGCTGTGGAAGTCCGTAGAGCTGGCATTACTCCGGCCGGAAGAGCCCTCGTAATGCACGGGCCGCGTAGGCATGTTCTTATGCAGCCACCGGTAACAAACATCGAAATTAGGTCCCGCCCCAGCCTCGTTACCCAACGACCAGATCACAACGGAAGGATGGTTTTTGTCGCGATTGGCCATTCGCACGACACGGTTGAGGTGGGCGTCTCGCCAGTCGGGGCTGTTGGCTAATTCGTTCTTCTCATTGTTGCCGTAGCCGTGGGTTTCTATGTTGGCCTCGTCCATCAGGTAGATGCCGTGCTCGTCGCAGAGGTCGTACCACAGAGGCGTATCAGGGTAGTGGCAGGTCCTCACGGCATTGATATTATTTTCCTTCATCAGGCGGATGTCCCGCAGCATCGTCTCCCTCGTCACCACATGGCCGGTGTCTGGATTATGTTCGTGCCGGTTGACGCCCTTGAAGATAATGACCTTGCCGTTTAGATAAAAGTTGCCGTCCTTTAACTCCACCTCGCGAAAGCCGACATTGCACGGAACGACCTCGGCCACGTTGCCCTTGCCGTCCTTTAGCGTCAGCAGCAGCTTATAAAGATACGGCGACTCGGCGCTCCACTTTTTGGGATTATCGACCGCAATGTTCAGGGAAACTTTGCCCTCATTGGAAATCGATTTTGTCACGCTGGTAGTCTTTATCGCTACCTTCCCCTCGGCATCTAACATATCCGCTTCGATGGTAACGCGGCCCTTTGCCTCCACATCGGCATCGATCTTGAGCACTGCGTTTTTGTACTGCTTATCCAGGTCGGTGACCACGGTGAAATCGCTAATGTGCTGATCGGCTGGCGACCACAAGTAGACATCGCGGAATATACCGCTAAGCCTCCAAAAATCCTGGTCCTCAAGATACGAACCGTCGCACCAGCGATACACCTCCGCCGCCAGAAGATTCTCGCCGTCTCTGAGATATTCGGTAATGTCGAACTCGGCGCCCGTCCGGCTGCCCTGGCTGTAGCCGATTTTTTGGCCGTTGATCCACAGATAGAATGCGGAATGGACGCCCTCGAACTGGATCAGCGTCCTTCGGCCCTGCCACCCAGCGGGAACGGTAAACATTCTGCGATAGTGGCCCACGGGATTGTAATCATGCGGGACATTGGGCTGGTCCTTCTTGAAGGGATACTCCATATTGACGTAGATCGGCGTGTCGTAACCTTCGATCTCCCAGTTGGACGGGACGGGGATCGTCTTCCATGAACTGTCGTCGAAATCGGCCTTATGAAAATCCGCGATCCGGTCGGCAGGTTTCTTGACGAGCGAAAATCTCCAGTCGCCATTTAGCGACCTAAACCACGGCGAAAGATCGCGCCAGCCCACCTCAGCGATCTCCCTGTCCGAATACACCATCATCGAAACGTGCGGCTTTTCGGTATTGACCTGCAAGACACTAAGATCGTCCCATTCCTGAGCGATCGAGACGCCATTTACCGCGAAGAAAACCACCGCGAATAATATCATAAGACTCGTCCTGCTAACCATGGCTTTCGCCTCCCAAAAGACCCCTGTTCGTCATTCGCTGAAAAACGCTCCCGCCGCTGAGCCAACGTTGGTTCGACGGCTTATACGATACCAGACTATATACCAATGATCGGGTCCTGACAATAGTCTGGTGCTGGACAGATCGTTTTGGATTTTGGCGCGCAGGGAGCAGTGGTGATGTGGCGATCGTCGAGGATATATTCGGTAGTGAACTCGAACCGAGCATAAAAAAAGGACCTCTGCGTCCCCTTTGCAGAGATCCTTAGGTGCAGAACACGCCAGACCCCCCCAGCGTGCATCTGCCGCTGCCTCGATTCTCGCGAGACAGCCATCGCCTTGCCTTCTCAGGTAAGGGCAGGCGTACGGGTCGGCGCTCACAGGCTTCGCCATCAGCCGGAGGAGGAAATTCGCTGACCGCGGGCCCTAATCGCTCCCGACCCACTAAAACCTAATAAATAATAGCTGTTCAAGCAAATGGTATGCATTTCGGATAGATTTGGCGGGCTATTTGAGGCAACGAACCTTCCCGGCGCCTGTCACCGTGCTAAAATATAACAGACCATCTACGTCTGTTTCGGTGAAACAAAAAGGTTCCGTTGGATTCCCGGCGGCCCGCGTGCGGCGGTGACCGCTAACCTGAAACACCGCATTTTACCCATA
>DAOVVQ010000285.1 GCA_030637065.1 Planctomycetota bacterium | reverse complement strand
GATCCGCCAGCGAAATACAACGCTTACCGGTGAGCAGAGCCGGCTTGCACAGGGGGTCCAGATGGCCATGGCGATCGCCCCGCCCGATACAGCCGTGAGGATTCTGCTGGTTACCGACGGCAACGAGACGGCGGGCGATCTTAAGGAGGCGGCCCGCATTGCGGCGGTCAACGGGATACCGGTCGATGTATTGCCGCTCCGTTATCGCTATGACCGCGAGGTGATCTTCAAGCGTCTGGCTGCTCCGGGTACCGCCAAGAGCGGGCAAACCGTTTCGCTGCGATTTATCCTGAATAGCACCGCCGAGACCAGCGGCAAACTGTTCCTGAACCTTAACGGAAAGCCGGTCGATCTTGAGCCTGGGCTCGCGGAGATCGCCGCGGAGGTTCGGTTAAAGCCCGGTACTAACGTCAAGACCATTTCGCTGCCGGTCGGGACGCGCGGCGTACACGAGTTCGAGGCGGTCTTTGTGCCCGATAACCCCGACGAGGATATGGTCGGTCAGAATAATCGGGCAAGCGCGCTGACATTTGTGGCCGGTCCGGGCCATGTTCTTGTCGCCGATACCGACGGGTCAGCGGGGCCTGAGTTTGCCCGGATGCTGCGTGATAGCGGTATCGACAGCCGGGCCATACTTGCTACCGAACTGCCGAATAACCTTGCAAGGCTGATGGATACCGACGCGATCATTCTGGTCAATACGGACTGTTCCAATTTTACGTTTGCCCAGCAGGAGATGCTCAGCCGTTATGTCAACGATCTTGGCGGCGGGCTGGTTATGACCGGCGGTCCGCAGTCCTTCGGGGCGGGCGGATGGATCGGTTCACCGGTGGCGGATATTCTGCCGATCGATCTTGACCCTCCGCAAAAAAAGCAGATGCCCAAGGGCGCACTGGTGCTGATCATGCACGCCTGTGAGATGCCGCAGGGGAATCTCTGGGGCGAGAGGATCGCCCTTGCCGCGGTCAAGACGCTCAGCCGCGAGGACCTCATCGGGATATTGGCGTACAATTGGCAGGGCGGCAGCGGCGGCGACTGGGTGTTTCCGCTTTCGCAGGCGGGCGATAAAACGGCGGTAAATCTGGCTATCAAGACCATGCAAATGGGCGACATGCCCGACCTCGGCGCACATCTCAAGGAGGCTTACAATAAACTGAAGGATTGCGATTCGGCTCAGAAGCATGTGATAATCATCAGCGACGGCGATCCCGCTCCGCCGACGGGACAACTGCTTAGCCGGATGAAAGAGGCGGGTATTACCTGCACCGGTGTGGCGGTGTTTCCCCACTCGCCGGCGGATGTGCAGAGCCTGCTGCGGGTTGCCCAGCTTACGGGCGGGCGGTTCTACGACGTTAAGGACCCGGCGAAGCTGCCGCAGATATTCATTAAAGAGGCCCAGGTCGTCCGGCGGGCGCTGATCGTGGAGGAGACGTTTTCGCCGCAGATCACGTATTCTCTCAGTGAGATCATGAAGGGTCTGTCCGGCCCGCTGCCGAGCCTTGACGGCTATGTGCTTACCGGGCCCAAGGGCGGGCTTAATCAGATTTTGCTTTCGAGCCATCAGGGCGATCCTGTTCTTGCCGCCGGCCAGTCGGGTTTGGGCCGTTGTGTTGCGTTTACCAGTTCGGTCGACAGCCGATGGGCCTCGCAGTGGCTTGCGTGGCAGGGCAGCGAAAGATTATTCGAGCAGATGGTTCGCTGGGTTGCAAAGAGCGCCCAGGCCCGGGACTGCGAGATAACAGCCGACGTTGAAGGCGACCAGGTCAATGTCAACGTCGAGGCGATCGGCGAGGACGGCAAGTTCATCCGGTTTGCCAATATCGACGCTCAGGTGATCGCCCCCAATATGTCGTCTCGCGAGTTGGCCCTTGAGCAGGTCGGTCCCGGTCAGTTCCGGGGCAACTTTCAGGCGGCTGGTTCGGGCAGTTACATTGTGAATCTGCGTTATAAAAAACTCGGTGCCGATCAGGAGGTGCAGGTCAAGCAGGCGCCGGTGACGGTTCCGTTTGCGCCGGAGTTTCGCGATCTTTCCGACAATGCCTCGCTGCTGACCCAGGTCAGTTCGATCACCGGCGGCAGGGTCTTAGGTCCCGATCCAAGGGCGGCGATGTTGTTTGATTATTCCGGCGTAAAGATCCCCCAGACGCAACTGCCGCTGACGAGGCCGCTTATTTTTATCTGGCTGGTATTGTTCCTGCTGGATGTGGCGGTGCGGAGGATAGCGGTTGACGTTAAGGCTCTGTGGCGAAAGGCGGTTTCGCTGATCAGGCGCAGGCCCGGTCGCGAAAAGGCCGGCCAGACCCTCGATCGGCTGAGGATGGCTCGAAATAAGGTTCGCGACGGGTTCGCATCACGCCGGGCCGGTTCGGTCGCGTCGAGGCGATATCAGGCGGACGAGCGTTACGAAGGGGACTTGCCCGCTGCGGAGATCGAGCCGGCAAGTGAGCCTTCGCCGAAAAAGGCGCCTGACAAGGCCGAGAAAGAGAAGAAGCAGGCTATCGACGAACAGTCTCATATTCAGCAGCTTTTAAGGGCGAAAAAGAAGGCTGCCGATCGGAGAAAAGATAAGAACCCGGACGATGATAAATAATTACTGAGGAGATATCGCAAATGTCAAAAGCAAAAAACCAGGTCGAAGAGCAGTGCCAGGAATTTCGTGAAATGTTCGATTCGCTTCGCGGCGAGGTCGCCAAGGTCATCGTCGGCCACGGCGAGATCGTGGATAATGTGCTTATATGCCTGTTTTGCGGCGGGCACATCCTTCTCGAGGGTGTTCCCGGATTAGGCAAAACGCTGCTGGTCCGCACGCTAAGCTCGGCGCTTTCGCTTAAATTCCGTCGCATCCAGTTTACGCCGGACCTCATGCCAGCCGATATCATCGGCACCAACATCGTCATGGAGGACAAGGCCACGGGCAAGCGTCAGTTCGAGTTTCAGGCCGGGCCGATCTTCGGGCAGATCATCCTTGCCGACGAGATCAACCGGGCAACGCCGAAGACGCAGTCGGCGATGCTCGAGGCGATGCAGGAGCATTCGGTGACCAGCGGAGGCACTATTCACAAGCTCGACGAGCCGTTTATAGTGTTGGCCACGCAGAACCCCATCGAGCAGGAGGGGACGTATCCGCTGCCCGAAGCGCAGCTTGACCGCTTCCTCTTCAAGCTGATCGTTCCTTACAGCAACCGCGAAGAGCTTGCCACGATACTCGACCGCACGACGACCGCCAATGAGCCTAAGGCCGAGGCGGTCATCGATGCCGGGCAGATAATCGCCGCCCGTGATCTTGTCAAACGAGTGGCAGTCGCGCCGCATGTTCAGGATTATGCGATCCGGCTGGTGCTTGCCACGCATCCGGAGGGTGAATTTGCCTGCGGGATGACCAATCGGTTCGTTCGGTTCGGCTCGTCGCCTCGGGGCGTTCAGGCCCTTATTCTGGCTGGGAAGGTCCGCGCGATGCTGGATCGGCGATATCATGTAAGTTTTGCCGATATCGTCCAGTCCGTTCTGCCGGCGCTTCGGCACAGGGTTTTGCTTAACTTCGAGGGTCAGGCCGAGGGCATAGCCAACGACGATATACTCGGCGAGATACTTAAAGAGACACCGAAGGCCATGGAGCAGGATGTTAACGTACCGTAGGCTTAGATAGAGATCGCAGAATAATGAACAAGGCGGGAACAAATTATAAGAGGCGGCTGACGGAACTGCTGGATCCGGCGTTTATGGCGAGTCTGGATTCGTTGGATGTCCTTAGTCGCAGGATATTGCAGGGCAAGCTCCAGGGCCAGCGTCGCTCGAAACGTCGCGGTCAGAGTGTCGAATTTGCCGACCACCGGCCTTATGTCGCCGGCGACGACCTGCGATTCGTGGATTGGAACATTTACGGAAGGCTCGATCAGTTGTTCCTTAAGCTCTTTCTCGAAGAGCAGGACCTGACCGTTCATATCGCCATCGACGTCAGTGCGTCGGTGGGTACGGGCGAGCCGACGAAGGAGCTTTTTATAAAGAAGCTGGCTGCAGCGCTTGGGTACGTTAGTCTCGTCAATAATAATCGCGTCACCCTCAGCAGCTTTGCCGGCGGCGTAAGGACACAGCTTAGCAATATGCGTGGCCGCAATTATCTCAGTCAAATGGCGGAGTTTCTCTTAACCGGCGAGTGCGACGGTCCTTCCGATTTCAATAATTCGTGCAGGCAGTTGGCGGCATCGCGGAGAGGTTCGGGGATAATGATCGTGCTGTCGGATTTCCTGTTCAAGGAGGGTTTCGATACGGGCCTCAGGCGGCTTGTTTCCAGGCAATATGAGTTGTATGCCATTCAGGTATTGTCGCCGCAGGAGCTGGCCCCGGAGATCGCCGGCGACCTGAAGCTGGTCGATATCGAGGATGCCGACACAGCCGAGATCACGATAAGCTCGGCACTTTTGAAGTATTATAAACGCAATCTTACCGCATACTGCAACGAGTTGAAGGATTTTTGCACTCGCCGCGGCGGGACGTATGTCATGGCAAACAGCGGCGATTCGGTCGAACAATTAACATTGAATTATCTTAGAAGCATTAATCTGCTGCGATAGTTTTTACGGGATATTTAATTATGGAATGGCTTACACCACTGACAGGTCTTTATGCCGCTGCGGTGACGGTGCCTCTATTGCTTTTGCTGTACTTTTTGAAGCTGAAGCGCCGCGAGCAGGTCATCTCCAGTACGCTTTTGTGGAAGAGGGCCATCCAGGACCTCCAGGTTAATGCTCCTTTCCAGAAGCTGCGGCGGAACATTCTGCTGATATTGCAACTGCTTATGCTGCTTGCAATGCTCTTTGCCTTAGCTGGGCCGGTTTTGTCGCTTACGTCCG
>DAOVVQ010000073.1 GCA_030637065.1 Planctomycetota bacterium | reverse complement strand
TCATGTCCCCACCAAGGCCAAAACCGAGATATGGCACGGCTTAAACGTATGCAACCTGGCCGACGACGGCGACCTGATCGACGCTTCCGGCGGGCAGGACTACGGCGTCTACATCTCCGGCATCACCCCAGGCTCGCCCCAGGCAAAGTGGGGATTTAAGAATGCCGACGTCATAATCGCCATCGGCCCCCGCAAGACCTCCAACCTCAGCGAACTAAAAGCCGCCGAACGAAAAGCCGCCCCCGGCAAACTGCCAATAACCGTAATGCGAAGTTATAACAAAATAAATATAACGATCCCAGCCGGGCAACCATAAACCCAAAAAGGAGCAAATAATGGACAGAAGACAGTTTCTCCAGTCAGCCGGAGCCCTCGCAGCGGTAACCACACTAAGCACAGAGGCACTCGCCAAAGACAAGGGCCGACCCAACATCCTCGTCATCATGACCGACCAGCAGTTCGCCGATGCAATGAGCTGCGCCATCGGCAAAAAATACATCGACACACCCGGCATGGACTCCCTCGCCGCCACCGGCATGAGATTCACCCGCGCCTACGCCGCCAACCCGATATGCGTACCCTCGCGAACCGCAATGTTCACCGGACGATACCCGCACGAGACCGGGATCCAGACCAACACCAGAAACCAGATAGACGTAAAAAAATTCCCCTGCATGGGCACCGTCTTCAAACAGGCCGGCTACGAAACCGGATACACCGGCAAATGGCACCTGCCGATCCCCAGCAAAGACAGCTCCCTTCACGGCTTCGACTTCATGGGCTACACCGATAAGGATCGCGGCGATTTCGGCAGAGCCAAACCGGGTATCGACTTTATAAACCAAAAGCACAAAAACCCATTCCTGCTCGTCGTCTCACTGATGAACCCGCACAACATCTGCCAGTGGGCCCGCGGCGAAAAACTGCCCGACGGCCCCATCGGCGATCCGCCCCCGCCTGACAAATGCCCGCCGCTGAAACCAAACCACGGCCACCCGCAGAACGAAACGGACATCATATCACTGATGCGCAAGTCCTACCATGCCTCGTCAATGTTCCCCGTCTCCGGCTTCGACGGTGACAAGTGGCGACAGTTCAGTTGGGCATACTACCGCATGATAGAAATGGTCGACGCCGAGATAGCCAAAGTACTCGACGCCCTTCGCCGCTCCGGACAGGAGGACAATACCCTCGTCGTCTTCCTCAGCGACCACGGCGACTGCCACGGCGCACACAGATGGAACCAGAAGACGGTCTTCTACGACGAATCGGCCCGCGTACCGCTCATCGTCAGCTATAAAGGCGTAACCCAAACGGGCATCTCCGACCGCCTCGTTCAAACCGGCATCGACCTGATCCCGACACTGTGCGACTACGCCGGAATCGACCGCCCCGACGCACTGCCCGGCATAAGCCTAAAGAACATCGCCAACGGCAGGAAGAGCCGAGACAAAAGGCAGTACATAGTAGTCTCCAACAAACTCGCCCAGGGCGCACCGGTAGACGGCGTAAACCCAGCCCCCGACGGACGAATGATCAGAAGCGACCGCTTCAAATACTGCCTCTACGATCAGGGCAAACGACGCGAATCACTGGTAGACATGCAAAACGACCCCGGCGAAATGACCAACCAGGCCGAAAACCCAGCCTTCGCAAAAGAACTCACCCGCCATCGAGGCTACTTATCCAAACACGCAAAAAAAACCGGCGATGGGCTTGCCCTGACAATGCTCGAAGGCGTCGGATAAGCCCTGAAAGGGCGACACAAAAAAGGAATGCCAAATGCCGCAATCGCTCGCCAAAATCGTCATCCACATAGTTTTCAGCACAAAAAATCACGCGCCCTTCCTCACAGAACCCATCAGGGAACAACTTTTCCCCTACATGGCCGGCATCCTGAACAAGTTAGATTCCAAAGCCATTCTGATAAACGGCGCAGAGGACCACGTTCACATATTATGCCTGCTATCCAGAAATCACACTGTCGCCGAAATAATTGAAGAAGTAAAAAAGCGTTCCTCAAAATGGATAAAGACCATGGATCAGGAGTGCGCAACATTTCAGTGGCAAAATGGTTATGGCGTATTCTCTGTCAGTCAGTCTCGGGTCAGTGCCGTCCACAATTACATTACAGATCAGGCCGAACATCACCGGGCAGTTACATTCAAGGAAGAGTTCAGAGAATTCCTGAACAAATATCAAGTACAGTATGATGAGCAATATCTGTGGGATTGATAATGACTGGTTTTGCAGTATAATTGTTGCGCCCCTTCAGGGCTTGATGTTGGTTTGTACGAATAGGCCCCAGGGCTTCGCCCCGGGCTGTATTGCGAACGCCCTTTCAGGGCTAAACAACAGTTCTCCCAACGGAACGTTAAATAGTACAGCCAGAGAAATAATATGGATAACGGTCGAGGATTGACGGAAACCCCAATGTAATATTAAATACAGTCAGGGCAATACATCTGGACAATGGTTACGAAATGAAAGTTAAGCCCCAAAGGGCCGCAATAATACGGCCCGGGACAACGCTCTGGGTAATGGTTGCAAAAAGGGACAGATAAGCCCCAACGGGGCGAAAACAATATAGCCCAGGGCAACGCCCTGGGTTAAGATGGCGAAACAAAAATTAAGCCCTGAAAGGGCGACACAAAAATGGTTAGGATTGCAAATATGACAACGCACAAAGAAACCAGACGTGATTTCATGAAGATCGCCGGCCTGAGTATCGCCGCTCTTGCAGGCCAGCCGGCATCGCTTTTCGCCGCCCGCAAAAAACGCGGCAAGCGCAAACCCAATGTCCTCTTCATCGCGATCGACGACCTCAACGACTGGATCGGCTGTCTCGGCGGAAACCCGGACGCAAAGACCCCCAATCTCGACCGCCTCGCAGACCGCGGTGTTCTGTTCACCCACGCCTACTGCGCAGCACCGGCGTGCAATCCTTCGCGGGCGGCTCTGATGACCGGAAGATTGCCCTCCACCTCCGGCGTCTACGTCAACCCGCAGAGATGGCGCGAAAGCCCGCTCCTTAAAGACGCAACCACCATCCCGCAGCATTTCATGGCCAACGGCTACCGCGCGATCGGACGAGGCAAGATATATCACGGCGCATATCCCGACACCAACCCCGGAGCATGGGACCTGTACATCCCCAGGGGCAACGATCCGAAACCGATCATGAAAAATGGTGACGAAAAACTCAAGAAAAAAATCGGCAGCATGTTCAGCGCACCGACCGAAGGGGCCGAAGCGGACATGGACGACTACAAAGTGGCAACATGGACGATCGAGCAGCTAAACAAAAAACACGAAAAACCCTTCTTCCTCGCCTGCGGGTTCTATAAGCCGCACATGCCCTGGCACGCGCCGAAGAAATACTTCGATATGTACCCCCCCGAAAAGCTGACTCTGCCGAAAGTAAAAGACGATGACTTGGACGACATCCCGCCGCTGGGGATAAAGATGGCCAAACCCCAAGGCGACCACAAACGCATTACCGATGCCGGATACTGGCGACGGGCCCTGCAGGGCTACCTGGCCTGCATCAGCTTTACCGACACCCAGGTCGGACGCGTACTCGACGGCCTCGACGACAGCGAATACAAAGACAACACGATCGTCGTACTCTGGTCGGATCACGGCTGGCACCTCGGCGAAAAGCTGCACTGGCGAAAATTCTCGCTCTGGGAAGAAGCAACCCACAATGTGCTGATGTTCACCGTGCCGAATACCACCAAACCCGGCGGTCGCTGTGATGCCCCCGTCAACATGATGGACATCTACCCGACACTGATCGACCTGTGCGGCCTGAAAAACCGCGACGAACTCGAAGGCGTCAGCTTAACCCCGCTCCTGAAAAACCCCAATGCCAAATGGGACCGCCCCTCCCTGACCACGCACGGCAAGGACAACCACACCATACGCTCCAGCCGATGGCGATATATCCGCTACTCCGACGGAACAGAGGAACTCTACGACCACAACAAAGACGAAATGGAATGGACAAACCTCGCCAACATGCCGGAATACAACAAAGTCAAAAAAGAACTCGCCAAATGGCTGCCAAAGAAAAACGTAGCTTCCATTCCGACCGATACGGGCAAAAAATGACAATAGCGGTAAATCGGCGGGTGGCAGCCACCGAGGCATCGCCAAGCCCGATGGTTGCTACCCCGGCGATGGCGATCTAATCATTTATCTCGTAATCCGGATACACCGGGCGGTCCTTTTCCTCTGTGCTCTTGCTGCCGCTCCCGGTCGGCGCCGGCGGGCACTGGTCCAAAATCGCCTTGAGCTTCATGCGCGACGTTTCGCCCGCCTCGCCGAACTGCCCGACTAAAATATCATTCTCTTCCTCGAGGTCCGCCCCCATCCTGTAAAACGAACCATCACGATACAGCTTATAATCCTCGCTGCGGGCAAACTGCCCGGTCTTCTTATTCCAGTAGGGCTCATAATGGCAAAGCACCCACTCCCTCGGATCGCCCTTTTTCCCCTTCAGCCGCGGCAAAAAACTCCGCCCGTCCGTCGGGTCATTACGCCCGAGCTTATAACCCGCTGCCTCAGCGATCGTAGCATAAAAATCCGTAAAATCGATCATATCGTCAAGAGCCGCCCCCCTCGGAGTCTTGCCCTTCCAGTACGCATAAAACGGAACATGCGTCCCCATATCCTTCATACCGCCCTTGCCGCCCTTGATCTCCCGATCGTTCCAAGCCGAAGTGATCGACGTATTCGTGCCGTTATCCGCCGTGAACATAATGACCGTATTCTCAAGCTGCCCGACCGCATCGACCTTATCAACGATCTTCCCAATGATCTTATCCATATAGCCGACCATCGCAACGAAGTTGGCCTTAGCAGCATCTTTACCTCCTTTAGGCGTATTGGCGTCATGCGTCCGCGGCCCAGAGCCAATGGAATCGGGAGTAGGCACGAATGGAGAGTGAACCAGCACCATCGGATAGTAAACAAAAAACGGACGGTCCTGATTGCGATCGATAAAATCGCAAATAAAGTCGGACATAATATCCGGCCCATATTTTTCGTGATTATCCTCCTTGCTCAAAAACTCCCCATTGAACTCCAAAGGAGGGCTCCAGAACCGCTCGCCGCCATCCTTCCCCTTGCCCCGCGTAAGCTGCCAAAGACAATACTCATCAAACCCCGCCTTAAACGGGCGCCTGTTGTCATCGCTCCCCGGCAGCGAATTATACAGCCCGTTTAGCTGCCACTTCCCCGCAACCGCCGTCTTATAACCCGCCTCCTGCATCATGTGCCCGAACGTCCGTTCCTTCGGATTGAGATAGCCGAAATGCGTATAATTGCGAAAATTGTACATCCCCGTCATGAGCTTGACCCGCGAAGGCGTACAGATCGGCGTCGAAAAACAATTCTTAAAACGAACGCCCTTCCTCGCCAACGAATCCAGATTCGGCGTCTGGTAATCCTCACCGCCATAACCCGGAAAGCACTCCCAGCCGATATCGTCAGCCATAATCAAAATAACATTCGGCCTCTCCGCAGCCGCCGCACTAAACGTCGTCGCAAGAGCAGCAACAACCAACACCACCAGATACTTCCTCATCGTCATTCGTCCTTTCATTTCCTATTCGCAGCCTTACCGTCGACATAATTATCGAAAACATCCCCATTACCCAGAACCCGCGGGTCCCGCTGAGCCCTAAGCTCGGCAAAAAGCTCCTTCTTCATCCGCGCCATACTCGCCTCATACTCAGGATTCCCCGCCAGATTATTCACACAATCCGGGTCCTTACGAACATCATAAAGCTCCTCCCCCGGTCGAAAACCAAAACAGAACTGCCAAAACCGCGAATCCTCACCGCTCGCCAGCGCCGCCCGCTTCGTCGGGCTGTCATCCGTATCCCTGTAAGTCGACTCCGGCGTCCCGCAAGGCCAGCGATCCGGCTCAAAATTGTGCAGATACAGAAGATTGCCCTTCCGCATCGCCCGCACCGGATACCCCAACCCCGAACCGCCGCCGGGCCGAATATTAATGTCATTCCTCTCACGCCCCAGATAGATCCGCCTGCGATCCGGCAAAACCCGCCCGATATCCTCACCCGCAAAAATATCGAACAAACTGATCCCCTGCACGGCCTGCATACCCGAATCCCCCCATTCAATCGCCCCAGCCTCCAAAAAAGTCGCCGCAAAATCGATAAAGCTAACCAAAGACTCACTCACCCGCCCCGGCTGGGCGATACCCTTTTCCCACATGATCGCAAGCGGCAGATGACACGACTGCTCGAACGGATGCCCCTTCATCCGCGGAAACGGAGGCCCGTTATCAGAAGTCGCCACCACGATCGTATTCTCCAACAAGCCCTTCTCCTCCAGAAACGCCACCATCTTACCAAGATGATCGTCGAAATGCTCGACCTCCATCGCATAATCTAACATATCATGCCGCACATCCTCAATATCCGGCCAATAACCCGGCACCGCGTCAATATCCGACAGCTCATACCCGCCCTTATCCTGCCCCGACTTAAACTCATACCCCCGATGCGGCTCCTTACAGCCGTACCAGAAACAAAACGGCTCTCCTTCGGGCCGATCGCTCATAAACTCCTTAAAATTGCCAAAATAATCATTAGGATTCATCCCGCTTGCGGGTTTCTTAGCCAATTTCGCATTACCATACAGCTTACCAGTGATCTGGGCCCGCTCCGCAGGAAGCGTACCAGGCCCCCACCCCTTACCGGTATAACCAACAAAATAACCGCTGTCCTTCAAAGCCTCGACCCAACCCTTAAATTTAGCCGGATAAGCAGGCTGATGATTAGCCGCCTCCTCAAGCTGCCACGAATTACGCCCACTAAGAATACAAGACCGAGAAGGAGCACATTTAGCATTAGGAGTATAAGCATTAGCAAAAAGAACCCCACGAGCCGCCAACTCATCAAAATGAGGAGTACGAACCCAAGGAACACCATAAGCCCCCGCATGACCCATATCATCAGCAATAGCAAACAAAATATGAGGCCGACCACCACCAAAAGCAACAGAGCCACCGACCAACAAAACCAACAAAAACACCCGCCTGAATAAACCCATTTTCATAACATTTTCCCTCACAAAAAAACATTTAACCCCCGGACGTGTCCGGGGGTTGCCGTAAAAATAAAAAAGAAAAATCCAAAGCCCCAAAGGGGCGAAAACGATAAAGCCTAGGGCAACGCCCTGGGAAAGAGCATACCACAAAAAAAGAAGCCCTGAAAGGGCGAAACAATACAACCAGGTAGCGTGCGATTATTCACGCCAATAACGACTATCAACTAATAAAAAGACGCACCAACAACACAAATTATTGCAAACAACTTCGCGGGTTTCGACGTATTATGTCCCTTCGTCCCAAGCCCCCATTCGACTTATGTAATAGTCGCGTAACAAAGCGTACCGGAAGGCAAGTTCGGAGTTTTTCTCACTTACGAAACGGCTGTATTCACTATTTACGAAATTAAATCCCTCTTTGACGCTCTTTCCAAGCATCTTAAATTCTGCATTATCCGCTGAGCTCCCAAAAATGTTGGGGAGGTCAGGACTCAAGAAGTCAAGCATAGCCCGGCCATCTATGTCCTCACAGATAACCGACAAGCAACGCCTGGCAACCTCTTTGTTTACTGTAGTCGGTGGGTCGACTCCCTTGTCTTTCTCCCAGGCTTGTAAAAATTTCAGCAGTTCATCCCCGATAAGCACGCGCGGATATTTCGCCACACTACTTTCCAAGGAATATGCTGAGTAAAATGCTGAACCATATATCCCAAACTCCTCCCAGTCCATTGCGACTCCGATTTCGATTGCTCCGCGAATCGGATTCCCTTCTCCAAGTTGGAGAAGCAGCCTCAGCGCGCAATTCCCGAGCATCATAAGAATCGATCTAAGATTCAACTCTCCATACTTGTTGGTAAGCCTGCTGTACAACACAATAGCATCACCCATATACTGGAGGTGTATCTTCGAAGAGACCATTTTGTCGAATAAACCCCTCTGGGTATCTGTTAGACCTTCTAGTATCTTGGGATCCACCTTGTGAAGTTCATGACCTTCGAAGTAACTCCTGATAGTTTCCCGCAATTTGAAAGTTGCCCCATATGTGTCCTGAATGGCACTTTGAAGCTCGGGCGTGAGCCCTTTATGGGGGATCAGTTTCGAAAATTCTGCAAGCCGTTCCTTTTGGCCAAGAAGGTCAAGAAACACAACGACATAATTGTGAATACGTATCTCCGGCTTTGCCTCACTAGTCATACTGTATATCCCAAATATTCAACCGACTCATATAATACTCCTTAAGCAATGAGTACCTCAAGGCCATTTGCGGTTCTTTAGTGTCCTTGTATCGTTCATATTCACAGTTTACAAACTTCCACCCCAATTCAACCTGTGCTTTTATTACAGGCGCAGTTTTAGCAATTTGAAAATACTGATGTCCTAAATAATCCAGAGTCGGCATTCCATCTTTGTCAGTATAGATTATTTTCTTGCACGCCTCAATTACTCCATCGTACTTAATATAGTGTGCACTCTTATTCTCAAACTCCTTGATCCACTCATAAATGCAATTGTGCAATGTGTAGCCAATAACAATTCTTGGGTACAATGCGATCTGACTCTCGAATCCATACACGTCACTCATGATTGGTCCATAAACACCGCCCTCTGGCCACCCAAAACCTTTGCCAACCTCAACAGCCCCGCGAACTGGAGTGCGATTGGCAAGCGACGCAACCATCATGCCAGACAACGACATCAATACCCCGAAAATATTTTGGATTGCAGGCTTTCCATAAAAATCATGATATGGTGATGTTACAGCTATGCTATCTGAGAAGAAACTGAACTGATGCTCGATTTCTACTAGACCTTTCATGCCCGACGCCTTAACCCTGTCGAGTCCTGGAGTATCATCGATACTGTTATATGTGGCTTGCTTATACAAATCCAGACTGTTTTGCAGACCATCTCGAAGATGCGCAACCGCGCTGTATGTTTGAGTTGCGTTGTCTATAAACTCTGCTTCTTCTTCCTCATTAGTGGGCAGCTTTCTTAGCTTATTCAACTTCTCTTTCTGTCCGAGTACATCTAAGTATGCCACAACATAGTCTAACAAGCTAACTTGTCTATTTCCGTCTGTTTTCATTTCGTAAACAACCTCTGGGAGAAAATAAAGGCGCCCACCACCTTCCCTAAGCCCTTCTCAAAACCTCAATTCACACAACCACGATCAACCTATTCACCCAGCCCCATCGCCTCCAACCCAACAATCCTCTCCGCTGCTTTACCACACCATCAGATCATATCCTCACCAATAATAACCAGTAAATAGTAAATTGTAAATAGAAAATAGTAAATTAAAAAATCCTGTCGATCTCGTCTGAATCTCTTTTGAAATGTGATCTTTTAGTTAGTAATCCCTCCGTGCCCTCTGTGGGCTCTATGGCTATAATTTGTTTAGTATTTGAAATTTGATCTGTAGTTTTGCATTTTGATTCTTGATCTTTGATTTTCCTCCATGCCCTTCAATCCCTTCATGTTAAAAAAATCCAGTAGGATCCCGTTAATCCTGTCAAAAAAACCGAAATTAATCTTGACACGAAACTGAACTCAGTGTATTATACATATCTAACAATAACGATTTACGATATGAAAGGGTCAAACAATGGCAACACAAAAACAAATCGCCCCACTTCAGGCCCGATTCCTCTACCCTTATATTAACAAACAAACCCAATCTGAACATTTCCTTAACACGCTAGCCGCCGCAACAAAAAGGACTTACAATGAATCAGCCAAAGACAAACCCAATCAAACCCAATTTCAGCTTGCCCTCCCTTGTCATTCCAGCGAAAGCTGGAATCCAGGAAACCCATCCACCCCAGCACCGACACTCAATGACCCTGCGAGATTCTAAATACTGACTGGCTACTGAATACTTGATACTGTATATTGTTTTGGACACTGAATACTGGATACTGGATACTAATAAAGGAGATTGACACATGAACAACATCACAAGAAGAAACTTCATCCACGGCACACTCGCCGCAGGCTCCTTGGCTGCCATGCTTACCGGCTGTTCCGGTGCCGGCAGAACCCAAGCCGGAAAAGGCCCCGCCAAACAGATGCGTTTCGGCCTGGTAACCTACCTCTGGGCCCAGGACTGGGACGTCCCGACCATCATCGCAAACTGCGAAAAAACCAACGTCCTCGGCGTCGAGCTACGCACCGAACACGCCCACGGCGTTGAGCCCGAACTAAGCAAAGCCGAAAGAAGCCACATTCGCAAGCTCTTCGAGAGCAGCCCCGTCACCCTCTTAGGCCCCGGCACCAACCAACAGTACGACTCACCCGACCCAGCCAAACTCGCAGCCTCCATCGAACGGACCAAGGCCTACATAAAGCTAAGCCACGACATAGGCGCCTCCGGCGTCAAGGTCAAACCCAACCAGCTCCACCCCTCCGTCTCCCCGCAAAAGACCCTCGAACAGATCGGCAGATCCCTGAACCAACTCGGCGCCTTCGCAGCCGACTACGGACAGGAAATACGACTCGAAGTACACGGAAAACAAACCTGCGAACTGCCCAACATAAAGACCATAATGGACTTCGCACCACACCCAAACGTCGGAGTCTGCTGGAACTGCAACGACCAGGACCTCATCGGCAAAGGACTCGAATACAATTTCAACCTCGTCAAAGACCGCCTCAGCCAAACCACCCACGTCCGCGAACTAAACATCGGCGACCACCCATACCAGAAATTGATCAACATGTTCGTAGAAGTGGACTACACCGGCTGGATATTATTAGAAGCCAGAACCAAACCAAAAGACCGCGTAATAGCCTTAGCAGAACAGCGAAAAGTATGGGACGAAATGCTGACAAAAGCCAAAGCAAATAAAAAGGCCTGAAAATCACTGTAAAAAAGGGCTCAAAAAACGCGCAGATATGCGCAGAATTGTTCAGAAGTGCGCAGAATGGTTCAAAAATGCAAAAAAACACAGGAGGAATAACAGTAAAAAACGATGATTCTCTGACCCGATCAGATCAGATCTTCACTTCCACATCCAGATACTTAACGCCCCATTTCTTGGCGACGCTGTGTGAGTTAAAGAACACATCCAGGCGATAGCCCTTAATGACCCTGCCGCGGTCCAACACCTTCACGGTCCGATCCTGGTTATACCCGGGGATCCGCATTTCCGTCCCGAAACGGTACATCTTGTCGGAGGCAACAAACACATCGCCCCAGCGGATCTTATGATTATTGGCGGTAATACCATTAGAATGCTTACCACAGCAGGTCCGGCAAGTACAATACGCAGTCACACGCATCCGGACCGTCTCCCACTGCTCCTGCCCGGCGTCATCGACAACAGCAAGCGAATCAACCAGCCCCCTCTCCCGCGCTGAACCAGCGAAAGCACCAGTATGAGCACCTGCGGAGGCACCTGCGTGGCCATCAAGAGCACCATCGCCGTCGTGACCGCCAAGACCGCCGTGATTAGCCGCATGGCTGCCACTGTGATCGCCGAGAGCGCCGTTGGTAGCGGTTGTGGTGCTTAGCATCATCACCTTACCATCGGCCAACGTGATATCGACACCGGTTATGCCCATCAGTACGCACACTATCGCCGCCACCAGAGCCATAGCAGCCAGCGAAGCGGGCCTGAAAAAGCCCCCTGCAAATTTTTTCGCAACTTTTCTCAATCTAAAACCTTTGTCCGGTTCTCGCATTTTTACCCCCCGGTAACATATCCAATGCTCGACAGACTCTGCGCCGAAAAGACCACGGCAATCAAATTTTCTAAATCACCATTACCTTACAAACAGTAAGGCAGCCCTTCCATTACCTTACGATTTAAGCATCCGTTGCGAATTTTTTACTCCCTTTCCATGGGCAGCCTGCCATGCTTAATCCTGCCCCCGTCCGTGGGTTGTACACGATGTTCAAGTTTGCCCCCGTCCGTGGGCGGTGCGTTAAATTCAAGACAGTGTAGTAAGTTTTTATCCCCAGTCCATGGGTTGTGCGCCATGTTCAAGATAGTTTAGATAGTCGTTTTTTCCATGTCAAGAATAATTTCAGGAATTCTGCAATTTCATTTACCCGACAAAAACCCGCCTGATGGCCTGAAAAACGCGGAAACAGGTGATTATTGGATTTCGATGTACCTGAATTTTGGCAATTTGGTGCTCTAAGTAAGGTCCGTTTTTCGGGTGGCTGGGGTTTGTACGGCATTTTGACCCCTGATTCTGTTCCCGGATATAGGCCCGAATTTGGCCCTCAATCCTGATTCGTTCCCGGAGATGCCTTCGGATCTGATCTGGCAAAAGCGGGCATCATTGTGAGGTCATTTACCTTGAAATATGATTAATGTTGCATACAATCATGACATGCGGGAGAAACATAAAAAGCATATTTTCAAAATGGCTGCACGCATTATGTATCTTTTCTTTATAAAGCCTGCTGATTGCAGCAGCCTGGTAAAGAGAAGCTATGACCGTATTAGTGACGGCTATGATGAGATATGGACCAACCATATGCGAGATCTCACTGGGTTATTGATAAGCAGGTTAAATCCCAACACCGGTGACATTTCTTTAGATCTTACCTGTGGGACTGGATTTGCAACAAATCTGATTGTCCAAAAAACCGGGGCCATTGTGGTGGGTGTCGATAATTCAGAAGGAATGATTACGCAAGCTCGGAAGAATTATGGTAATAGCTGTAAATTCGTGCAGGCTGATATTTTGAAGTATTTGAAAAAGCAGCCTTCTTGTAGTGTCGATACCGTCACCTGCTGCTGGGGATTGGGCTACTCCAGGCCTTTTGCTGTGTTAAGAGAGATCAGGCGGGTACTCAGGAAAGGTGGTAAGGTCGGTATTATCGATAACAGCCTTTTTTCACTTCGAGAGGTGATGTACTGTTCATTTCTGACCTTTGCAGAACAACCTGAAAAGTTTGTCAACTTAATGCGATTCCGATTCCTGATGAATAGTTGGCACCTGGGCCTTTACTGTCTTTTGCTTGGACTTAAGCCAAAAAAGCTCTGGGGCGGGGAGAAATCATATTCTGTTGAAAATGGGAAAAAGGCCATTGAAAAGCTCCGGGCTACCGGGGGTGCGGCTGGATTTGAATATGCCTCAAATGATGAAGATTCTGAGGAAATATTTGACAGGTTTGCCGAAATCCTTGAAGAAAAGTATTTGAGATCAGATGGTATTACAATAACTCATCGATACCTTGCAGGGATAGCGGTAAAATGATATTAGCCCTGATCAAGCTCATGCGATTGTACTATGCTTTTCCATTATCTGGTGGATTCATCGTTGTGGTGTACTATTTCAGAGGCGGGGACCTGTTAACAATCCACCACGAGCTGTTGTTGGCCTGGCTGTCCCTTTTTGTCACTATCTCGGCGGCATATATTTTTAATGATGTGTGTGATGTTGAGATCGATATGATCAATTCACCCTCAAGAGTCCTTCCTCAAGGCATAATGCGAAGGAAAACAGCATTAGCGTGGTCTATGATCTTTTTCGTTGCGGGACTTGTTTTGGCTGGGTTGTGTAATAAAACCTTCTTGATCGGCATGGGAGTCCTTGTCTTGCTGATGTTGTTTTATAATATGTTTTCCAAGCGTATCGGATTGCTTAAGGATTCGCTGGTCGCCTTTCTGGTAATATCGATATATCCGCTTACATTAGCATTGACTGAGGCGGTGCAGACTCCACGTCTCAAGTCATTATATATATTCCCGATATGGCTGTTCCTGTCAACTCTTGGCTATGAAATGCTCAAAGATATCCGTCAGATAAAAAGGGACAGGCAAAGCTACTGCAAAAGGATGTCAGAATACATCGGCAAGAAAT
>DAOVVQ010000195.1 GCA_030637065.1 Planctomycetota bacterium | reverse complement strand
GCGAAATCCGTCGCGGCTCTTCTTTCGTAGTAAATCTTTTTGCTACAACATAAAAACCCTCCGGGAGCAGGAGGTTTTCAGTTTCAGGGGTTCGAAGTATCCCATTGGGTTTTTTCCCTTTTCGTTGGGGCCACGCCAGATAGCCGTTTTTTTGATAATGGGCAGGATACATCAGCGGGACTATGTCAGGCCCCGGGTCTTGCCTCAGAAAGTCCTTTGCACGAAAATCCACGACCCGTCCGGTGGAAACTTCAAGGCCGATATCTTCCAATGTCCGGTCAAAACACGCAACCCGATCGAGCACATATTGATCCAGTTCGTTTGTGGCTATATGAATCACCCTGCTGGGATCATCCGGCTTGACGATCTGAGAGTAATCAACTACACGGCAGGAAGCGTTTTCAAAATCCGTGCCCTCACTATTGGAGATAATCACTTTTCCCGGATCGCTGTGCTTCGTCGCGTGAAAAATAATATTTTCCTGAAGAACAGCATCGTCGCTGAAGGCCCGGTTACGTGATTCGAAAACATGAATATGCGTTAAAGTCATATTGGTCAAAAGCAGATTGCGAAAGGGCCTGAAGTATGGGCCATTGCAAAAACTTCTTGGCGTGATGGCCACAAGTTCACCGTTTTTTTCCAGGAGCTTAATGGCAATCGCCAGAAATGCGGTATATAAGTTACTCGTTTCTACTCCTATGGTGGCCAACAGGGAGCGATGGTGCGAGTCTGAGCGTATTTTTTTGTAGGGCGGATTCAGGATCGCATGTGTGATCAAGTGCGGGTCTTTTTGGGAAGCAAAAAGTTGATTGGTAATCGAACTTGTACCGGCGTCGATGAAATCTTCTTTGCGTCTGTCTCCATGAAACTTTACTCCGTTGCCTTGCGAAACGTTCCGGCAGTCCGCGAAAGTAGTGCCAAGGTACTCAAATAGTGCCGGATCTGTTTCGTATGCAATGGAATAAATGCTTTCCGGTTTTTGGGGTCGCCCGCAGAATTCATCCACAAACGCCGCTGTTAAGGCACCGATCCCTGCGCCAGCGTCGAGCAAGTGGATATTCCCACTCTGTGTCTCCTTGAAAAGTGAAGCCATGTATTGAGCAATGGGCGCTGGCGTTAAAAACTGGCCCTTCTTAGCCTTTTCTTCCGGATCGAGTGATCTTGAGGCATCAAGCCGGTAAAACTCGACCTGCTCAACCAGTTGGTTGGGTGCCATAGTCCCGGTATTGTAAGAGTATTGCCTCATTGGACCGACTCGAATAACCATTTGTCGCCTGATCAGCTTGTAATGATACCACTGGGAGAGTGGGTTTTCAACAGAATCATAGGATTACATGCCGGTTGAGGGCACGGAAGGTATGTACAGGGTTGTTTTTGTGGGTTTTTTGGGGAAATTTGGCTTGCATGTGGGGGTGGTTTTGTTGTAGAATTTGGGGTTTGGCGCAGGGAGTGTCTGCGCTTAGGGGCTTGTTGTTTGTTTTGTTTGGCCTTTTTATTGTTTAGAATTGGGTTTTTTAGTAGTGAAAAGCGGCTTTTCAGTGTTGGAAACCGGTTTTTTTGTTGTTGGAATTGGCTTTTGTTGTGAGAATTGGCTTTGTTTGATGCTTTGACGGGCAAGTTTAATCAGGTTTTTCGGTCGCTTTCTGGTCGTGGTCGTATTACGGAGGCGAATGTCTCCGATGCTATGCGCGATGTTCGCAAGGCCCTTTTAGAGGCGGATGTGAACTATCATGTCGTCAAGCAGTTCTGTAAGGACTGCCAGAAGGCGGCGATGGGCGCTGAGGTTATCAAGAGCCTTCATCCCGGGCAGATGATGGTCAAGATCGTCAATGATGAGCTTACGAAGCTGATGGGGCCTGTGGATTCGAAGATATACTTCGTTTCGCCGGGGCCTACGGTGATTATGTTGGCTGGCCTCCAGGGTGGCGGCAAAACCACTACTGCGGCGAAATTGGCTAAATATCTTGTTTCCAAGGGTAAAAAGCCTTTGATGATCGCTGACGACCTTCAGCGGCCTGCGGCTATCGAGCAGCTTCAGACTTTGGGTGAGCAGCTTGATATCCCGGTCTACAGCGAGTCGAATAAGGACGCGGTCAAGGTCGCCAAGAACGGCGTAAAGCACGCCAAGAAGAACGGTTTTGATGTTGTGGTACTGGATACGGCTGGTCGGCTTCATATTGATGAAGATATGATGGACGAGATCAGCAACGTTGCCAGGGCGGTAACGCCGCACCAGATATATCTTGTTTGCGATGCGATGACCGGTCAGGATGCGGTCAACTCGGCGAAGGAGTTTAACGAGCGGCTTGAGCTTGACGGTGTGATACTGACCAAGCTCGACGGCGATGCCCGCGGCGGTGCGGCTCTTAGCGTTAAAGCGGTTACCGGCAAGCCCATCAAGTTTATCGGTGTCGGCGAAAAGCTCGATAATCTCGAGGAGTTTCACCCGGACCGCATGGCCAGCCGGATACTCGGTATGGGCGATGTGGTTACGTTAGTCGAAAAGGCTCAGGAGCACTTTGACGCCGAAGAGGCTGAGAAGATGCAGAAGAAGATGGCCAAGGGCAGCTTCGGGTTCGACGATTTTCTCAAGCAGATGCAGGCGATGAAGAAGATGGGCGGGATGAGCAGTATGCTAAAGCTGCTGCCCGGCATCGGTCAGCAGATGGGCGATATGGATATCGACGACGGCGAGATCGGCAAGATGGAAGGGATCGTCCATTCGATGACGACGCAGGAGCGGCGGGAGCCGGATATTATAGACTCGTCGCGGAGGCGGCGGATCGCGAAGGGCTGCGGTCGCGAATTGCAGGATGTCGCCGGTTTGATAAAGACATTCAAACGCAGCCGGGATATGATGAAGACTATGAGCGCCGGCGGGATGGGCGGATTTAAGGGCCTGCTGTCGGGCAAGACGGATATGCTCAGCGCGATGAACTCCGGTCGCAAGGTCAAGCAGCGGTCGAAACGCAAACGTGTCATCAAACGCAGAGGGAAAGTACGACGGCGGTAAAACGAAAAAACAGTATTGAGGCGTACCTGGAAAAAGTCGGTCGTTTTGTCGGCGATGAATACGGAAAGCGGGTGCGGAGCCAGTTTAAGGATATGCGAGGTTCGAGCGAGCTTGGTATGCTCGAGTCGCCGAGCAGTGAAGAGTTCGAGCAGTTAGAGCGGGCGGTGGCGATAATGACGCCGACTGAAAAGGAAAACGCCGGACAGCTCAGTGACGAGCAGGTGCAGCGGATCGCGGCGGATGCGAAGGTTGACGCCGGGCTGTTTGCGATCTTTGTGAACGGTTTTGCTTTGGAATGTAAACGTGTTTTGTGATCGGCGTTGGGCCAATCACAGAAATTAATCATATATAGTATGAAAGGAAGATGTAATGGCGGTAAAGATCAGAATGATGAGGTTGGGCAGGCGGCACAGGCCGTTTTTCAGGATTAATGCTGTTGATGGCCGGACGCCCCGTGACGGCAGAATTCTCGAGAAGTTAGGTCACTATGACCCGATCGAAAAGGATGCTGCAAAGCAGGTGGTGATCAATCTTGAACGTGTAAAGCACTGGCTCGACTTAGGTGCTGTCCCCTCGGATAGCGTTTCGGATATCCTTCTTCGGCATGGCTTAAAGACCAAGCACGGTCAGGAAAAGACCGCTCGACGTGAAAAGGCCAAGTCGATCGCACGTGCCAAGGGCAAGCTCTTCGACAAGGCTGAGAAGATCGCCGCAGCCAAGGCCACTGATGCCGAAGCTGCCGCCAAGGCCGCCGAAGAAGCCGCTGCCAAGGCTGCTAAAGAGGCCGCTGCTAAGGCTGCTGCTGATAAGGGCGACGAAGAGGCCAAGACCGAAGGCTAACCAAAAGTGATGAGAATTGATGTTCTTACGCTTTTTCCCGAGATGTTCGAGTCTGTGTTGGGCTACTCGATCCTGAGCAGAGCCCGCACGCGGAACATCGTCGATATAGCTCTTTCCAATATCCGCGACTTTGCCGAAGGCGATTATCGCAAGGTTGACGATAAGCCTTACGGCGGCGGGGCTGGTATGGTAATGATGCCGGGCCCGGTGTTTGACTGCCTCGAGCATGTTCGGGGGCTGTCGCCGGATGAAGGGCGGGTGATCCTGCTTACTCCGCAGGGCCGCAGGCTCGATCAGCCGATGGTCCGCAGCCTGAGCGCCGAAAAGCGGCTGATACTTATTGCCGGCAGGTACGAGGGGTTCGACGAGCGGATCCGCGACGGATTGGGCGCCGAGCAGGTATCTATCGGTGATTATGTCCTCAGCGGCGGTGAGTTGCCGGCGATGGTGGTGATAGATTCGGTTGTGCGGCTGCTCGAGGGGGCTTTGGGCGACGAGGATTCCGCAAAGGACGATTCGTTCAGCGAAGGGCTGCTGGAGTATCCTCACTATACCCGCCCGGAGGAGTTTCGCGGGATGAAGGTCCCCGGGATTCTGCTAAGCGGCAACCACGGCAAGATCGCCCAATGGCGCCGCGAGCAGGCGGTCGAGCGGACGAAAAGGCGTCGGCCCGATTTGTTGGAGGAAGCCGACTGATCTGGTCCGAAACTATAATGTTCGGGTGAATGGCTGTTTTTTGGCCTGAAAGCCGCGATTTGTGGCTGATTTTGGGTGAATTCGGCGGAATCTGCCGGTTTGGTCGATGAAAAAATGGTCATGTTTTGAAAAAATGCTTGCTTTTGGGTTTTAATACTGTATTATAAGCGATTCTGTATTTTGGGCTGGTCGTTGGGCCCGTAAACGTTAGATGTGGTTTTGATGAGCGTCTTTGCAGGCGCGGTCGACAGGAGAGCAAAAGTGAAAACTGAAATAATGGATTCAGTAGAGAATGGCAGCCTCAAGAAAGAGGTTCCATATTTTGAGATAGGCGATCAGGTTGACGTGCACTGCCGGATTCGCGAAGGCAGCAAGACGCGTGTGCAGATCTTTCGCGGCACGGTCATCGGGCGCAGGGGTCGCGGCATTAACGAGACGTTTACCGTAAGGCGTGTCGTCAATGATGAGGGTGTCGAGCGGATCTTTCCTCTGCACTCGCCGAACGTCCTGGATGTTCAGGCGATTCGCAGCGGTAAGACCAGACGTGCCAAGCTGTATTACCTCAGGGATCGCGTCGGCAAGGCCACGCGGCTTCCTCAGCGTCATAGCAAGCATACCATCACAAGATAGCGGGGGGGCCGCGGATCGTGTGGTCGCTGCTGGTTGGCAGGAAGAGATTATTAAGCGATCCCAAGCGGCTCGGCAGGTGGGGCGAGAGCCGCTGTGCAGCATACCTCAAACGCAAGGGCTATAAGACCATCACACGCAATTATAGCTGCGCTCGCGGTGAGATCGATCTGATAATGGCTGACGACAATGCGATCGTCTTCGTCGAGGTCAAGACCAGGCGCAACGAGGATCACTCCCAGGCTCAATATGCCGTTACTCGCAAGAAACAAGCCAAAATGCTGCGAACGGCGCGATATTTCCTGAAGAATTACAAGATCAAGGACCGCCCGCTGCGGTTCGATGTCGTGGCGATCATATTAGGTGAAAAGGGCCCGCCGGAGATCCGTCATTACGAAAATGCCTTTGTGCCTCCGGGCCGGGGCTGATATTATGTCCGGCGAAGGGATAACATGGAACTGATCGATACTCATGCACATTTGACTTTTGACGAGTTGGAAGGCGATATTGACGGCGTTCTTGACAGGAGCCGGGCTGCGGGCGTTACAGCCTGGGTTACGGTCGGTACGGATATCGGGCAGGCGAAGAGGGTTTTGGCGCTGGCGTCCGGGCATGAGAATATGTATGCTGCGATCGGTGTGCATCCTCATTATGCAAAGGATATCTCCGACGATGAGCTGGCGGCGATCAAGGAGTATGCCGGCGGCGAAAAGGTTGTCGCCATCGGCGAGACGGGGCTGGATTACCATTATGAGTTTTCCGACCGCGAGCGGCAAAAGGAGGTTTTTACCGCCCAGCTTGAGATCGCAGCGGAGCTTGATCTTCCGGTGATAATCCACTGTCGCGAGGCATTTGACGATATGATCGCGATCCTCGACCGGTTTAAGGACGCCCTTAAGGGCGCGGTGATACACTGCTATAGCGGTAATGCCGCTGAGGCCGAGCAGTATTTGGGCATGGGCTTTCACATTTCCTTTACGGGGATCGTGACTTTCAAGAACAGCGTCGATGTTCAGGAGGCGGCGAAGATAGTGCCCCTGGACAGGATGATGGTCGAGACGGATTGTCCGTATATTTCGCCCGTGCCGGTAAGAAATAAGAGGCCCTGCGAGCCTGCCTTCCTGGTCCACACGGCTAATAAGATCGCCGAGCTGAAAGGTATCGATCCCGAAGAGTTCGCCCGGGCAGTAACGGCAACAAGCAGGCGTTTTTTCGACCTGCCTTCAAATTAAACCGCATGAATAGCAAATCCTATCTGCCTGCAAGGCAGTTCCCCATCCGCACTATCCGCAGCAAGGGTGGTCCCGATGCACATCGGGATTTGGCGAAGCCAAACCGATGGTGGGTGCCTTTGTGCATACGCCCATCGGTTTGCTGCGCAAACGCGCTGCCACCCTTGCTACGAACTGTAAATTCGATCGTCAGCGTGCTGCCACCGGGCCTGACAAAAGCCCGTGCTCACTCGGGCAGTGGTATCTCCAATTGAGATGGCGGGGCCTTTAGGGTCGACTTGTGTTTGGCTATTACCCTTTTTAGTTGTTTGATGACGTCGGGGTGCTTTGAGGCTATATCGTACTTTTCGGAGGGGTCGTGCTCTAAGTTGTACAGCAGCGGCGGATCGTGCTCTTCTACTTTGTTCCTGGCGTATTCGGTTTTGGTAAACAGGTGCATCTTCCATGGGCCCTTGCGGACGGCTCTTAGCTGCGTGCCGCGGTAGAAGAACATGGTATCCCGCCTGCTCTTGCCGCGACCGGTTATCATTTCGAGCATACTGTCGCCGTCATATACGCGGTCAGCCGGCGGTTTTGTTCCTGCAAGCTCGGCGCAAGTCGGCAGTACGTCCAGAGTACTTGTCATTTCGGAAATGACCCTTCCGGCCTTTATAGTGCCGGGCCACCAGAATACGGTGGGCTCGCGCATTCCGCCTTCCCATGTGCTGCCCTTGCCATCCCGCAGGAGTCCGGCTGAGCCGCCGTGGTCTTTGAACGTAAGCCACGGGCCGTTATCGGAGGTGAATATCACGAGCGTATTTTCCGCCAATCCCTCTTTTCGCAGGGTATCGAGGACCTGCCCGACG
This sequence comes from Planctomycetota bacterium, assembly GCA_030637065.1. Lineage (GTDB taxonomy): Bacteria > Planctomycetota > Phycisphaerae > Sedimentisphaerales > Anaerohalosphaeraceae > DAOVVQ01. The sequence continues at coordinate 16 of DAOVVQ010000195.1, read as the reverse complement.
GACCAGTCGATCTCCT
>DAOVVQ010000270.1 GCA_030637065.1 Planctomycetota bacterium | reverse complement strand
TGTTGGCGTAAACCTTCTGATCGCTCTCCGGAGCGTACCATTTACTCCTTGGGTCAAATCCCCGCTCATCCCGACCGATAAGCGCTTCCGCTAAGTGATGGGCGCCGCAGACGAAGTTGTCGTTCGAGCTATCCTTTATCTCCCCCGAATCCGGATAACCTCCGAAATCCTTGCTGAACAGCTCCAGACCGGTTTCGATCCCGTGAAAGATCGATTTCTGTTTCAGATTCTTCGAGAGCCTCACCACCCTGCTCATACCGGACGAAAGGAGCCCGACAAGCAGGGCGATGACGGCTACCACCACCAAAAGCTCGATCAGCGTAAATCCGCGTTCGCCTGACAACCTCTTTCTTATCTCCATCGCTCATATCCCTTTCGCTCGTTTTCAATACCTGCCGGACCACACAACAATACGTCTCTACACCTCCGCACCGCCACGCCTCCAGCCGATCTCAACCGTCCTATTTACTCGTAATATTATCGCCAACCGTAGTAAAATCACCGTCCAAACCCGCCGATTCGATCAGGGGAAAGGTGTCCGTTGCCCGATTGTACGTATACCGCAGCGAGTTACCCCAAGGGTCGATAAACCTCACCAGGTCGATAGCCGACGGACTACCGTTTATCGTAATTGTCAAAGGAAGGCCATTATTGCCCTTATTCGTGATCAGCGTCGCGCTGATAGCCCCGATTAACCCTCTGCTATTAGGCGTATTATCCAAAAAATAAAATAACGCCTCGCTCGATGAATACAGGTCATCGTGTGATAACGGCGTATCAACAGTTCCGTCTACACCGTCATTGGTGCCATCAAAGCCGTCATCATTTTTTTGCAGTTCCAAAAGTCCGTAAGGTTGTATCGCCTCAAACGGATATTGCCCGTGGAACTTATAATACTCATCCAGAGCCAGCATGATGACCTTGATCGCACCTTTGGCCAATCCCTCCTCGGCCTGCTCCCTGAGCCTGCGGCCAACGCCAACTACCAGGCTGGCGAGAATAGCCAACACAGCCACTACCGCAATGATCTCCAGCAGCGAAAAACCACGATTTTTAATCCGTCCGTTCATCCCACCCGATTCTCTAATATAACCCGACCGGCCCTGTATCCACATTAACGACCATCCACGCATCCGGCTCATTTCCGCTTTACCACCGCGACAAACTCGCCCTCAACCGCCCAAGACCTTACTCATTGTCAAAGTTATAAATGTCGTCGGCATTGCCATACAAACCATCCTTACCAGCCGACATCAGAATATAAGACCCGGCACGAAACGGCCTGTCGATAGTTGTCACCTGTGGATTCAATATAACACTTTCAAATGCTAACGGATCGGTACCGAGAATAATATCTATCGGATGAATTTCCGCAGGCTGCGTCGCCGATCCAAGCTCGATCAACTCCCGATTGTCACGGTAGTCAAAGATATCTTCATCAGTTAAGGAGCCAATGGGGATCAGTTCATTATCATTTAGTGAGTCCTGGAAAATGCTATTTGTATGAGCGCGGTAGTACAGGATCGGCATGCCGGTCTTCTTTCCAAGTTCACGCTTCTTGGCATATTCGTCACAGACCACGAAAGGAGTAAGCGGAAGCAGCGGATCCGAAAGATTTCCTGGGGTACGTGCAAAAGGTGCAGCAACCAGACTACCGTAAACATCTTCCATGGTATAGGCGTTGGCGTTTTCCAACTCGACAAAAGGCCCTTTCCTCGCCTGGACATTCTCAAGAGCCGTCTCCTCAAAAAGGGTATTTGCGGGAAGATAGTCAGCCCCGGGGTGATAGGCCCATGCATCGGGTTTCATAGTTCCGGTGCCGGTGCCGTCATCGTGTGAAAATGTACCATGCGTCCTGAAGTCCGATCTGGGATGGAAGCCTAACAGATCCAATCCGACCAGCGCCTCCGCCATCTTCTGCGCACCGCCGTAAGGGACTATGTCCTGTGGATGCAGATGGAACGGGTCGGCATTGTCATTCGACGGTGGATAAAATCCGTACTCCGTCTTGAACATTTCCAGCCCAATACCGATGCTGTGAAACTGACCCTTCTGCTGGATCTCGTTGGCAAACTCCCGCACAAGGTTCAGTGCCGGGACCAAAAGCCCGATCAAAACCGCGATCACCGCCATTACCGTAAGCAGCTCTACAATAGTAAATCCCGCCTTGCCTGTCGAAGTTCCGTCCTTCTTCATCAAAAAACCCTTTCAAAATCGTGTCTCGTTATCATATTTCATGCAAATCGTTAAATTCCACACACGGCAATTACATCATAGCCGAGATCATCGTGATCATATGCAAAAACATCGCCAGAACGATCGTACCGACAAGTATCCCCAACGTCAGGATCATCACCGGCTCCAGCATCGACATCAGCGACTCGACCAGAACGTTGGCGTCCTCGTCGAAGTTGTTCGCCACCTTCTCAAGCATCTTGTCTATGTCTCCCGTCTCCTCGCCGACGTCAACCATATTGACAACAAGCGAATCGACCGTCTTGGACTGCTTGAGCGGATTGGCAAACGTGTCCCCCTGACGAATCGCATGGTGAACCTTGCCCAGCATGTTCGCATAGACCTCATTGCCCGCCGTCTCACGTGTAATATTGATCGCCTCAAGAATCGGAACACCGGCGCTTATCAAAGTACCAAGCGTCCGCGTCCACCGTGCCACAGAAGTCTTGTACACTATCGTCTTGAGGATAGGCGTATAAAGATAGACCGTATCAAGTATCAGTCGTCCCCGGCGAAACTTCCGTATCATCCTGAAAAGGGACATGATCACAAATGGAGTAATGATGACCAAACCCGCATTGAGCCCCTTACGGCCGATCAACCACTCACTAATAGACATAAGCGTCAGCGTAAGCGTCGGAAGTTTGCCCTCGCCCCCTGTCATCTCCGACAGCACACTGGCAAACGTCGGTACGATAAATATCATCAGACCCAGAACGATCAAAAGAGCCGCACTCATAACCACCGCCGGATAAACCATCGCACCTTTGACCTTAGCCTTCAGACGCTGAGCCTTCTCCATGAAATCGGCCAAACGCGAAAGAATAATATCAAGAACACCGCCAACCTCACCGGCTGCAACCATATTCACAAACAAACGGTCAAAACAACGGGGATGCTTCGCCATCGCCTCCGATAGCGTCGCTCCGCCCTCGATATCGTCTGCAACGTAACCGATGACCTTCTTAAGCGTACCCTTCTTTTGCTGGTCCTCAAGAATACGAAGAGAACGCAATATGGCAAGACCGGCATCCTGAAGCGTCGACAGTTGACGTGCAAACTGACAGACCATCTTGATCTTGACCTTACCGCCGGCGCCACGCCTCTGCTTGACAACCGTCTTCTTGACCTTAACCTTCTTCGCAGCACCCTGGGCACGAACCTTCGTAGGAAAAAATCCGCGGTTGCGAATCTTACTGATCGCTTCCTTGTTGCTCAAAGCGTCTATCTGGTCCTTGACTTCTTTACCGTTGGCGTCTAACGCCGTATATTGAAAAATTGGCATCTGACCGGCCTCCAATCATCAAAAAACACCATTGTCAAATCCTGCCGCATTAAACAAAATCGCTACTCCTCAACGCCGATCGTTTCGCGAACAACCTCTGCGATTGTCGTCAATCCGTCATAGATACACGAAAGAGCATTCTCACGCAGAACCCGCATCCCGCTCTTGCGAGCCGCCGCACGAAGGACATTCGTAGATGCCTTATTCATGATCAAATCGCGAAGATCGTCGTTGAGAACCATGATCTCAAATATACCAACCCGCCCTTTATAACCGGTGTTATTGCACTGCTCGCACCCGCGACCATAGAAAAACTTCTTATCTCCGACATCCTCAGGCATAAGGCCCAACTCCATCAGCATCTCCTCGGTCGGCTCGAACGGACGCTTGCAATTCTTACAAATCTTCCGGATCAGACGCTGAGCGATGATACCCTCCAGCGTGGCTGTAACAAGGAATGTCTCAAGACCAAGATCGACAAGCCTCGCGATCGTACTCGGTGCATCTGTCGTGTGAAGCGTCGTAAACACCAGATGACCCGTCAAAGACGCCTGGATCGCGATCTCAGCCGTCTCAAGGTCTCGGATCTCACCGACCATAACCACATCCGGGTCCTGCCGAAGGATCGAACGAAGACACTTGGCAAACGTAAGCCCGATCTCCGGAAGCATCTGGACCTGGATCAGCCCGTCAATATCGTATTCGACAGGGTTCTCTGTCGTAATTATCTTCGTCTCGACGGTATTCAATTCCTTCAGCGCCGAATAAAGAGTTGTCGTCTTACCGCAACCCGTCGGGCCCGTAACGATAACAATGCCGTTGGGTTTGTGGATCAACTCCGAAACCATCTCACCTTCCCGCTCACGCAAGCCCAACATCTCAAGCTTCAGGTCAACCTGAGTCCGGTCCAGTATTCGAAGCACCACGCTTTCGCCGAACATCGTCGGAAGCACACTTACACGAAGATCGATAGGATTGCCGCCTACAACCAGCGGAATTCGACCATCCTGAGGTAGACGACGCTCTGCAATATCAAGATCGGCCATAACCTTGATTCGGCTGCTGAGCGCAACCGCAATGTGCTTCGGAGGCGGAACCATCTCGTACAAAACACCGTCAATTCGATAACGCATCTTGTACTCATCCTCGAACGGCTCAAAATGAACGTCGGATGCCTTGTCCCGAATCGCCTGCAGCAGCACAAGGTTCAGGAGTTTCTTGACCGGGTTCGACTCGGCAAGCTCCTTAAGCTCCTCAAGGTCAATACTCTGGTCCCTGCCCTGAAACTCGGTAAGAACACTATCACCCTCCAACTCCCCGAGCAACTCGCTCATACCCGAATCTTCCTCGGGGTAATACTTCTGCAAAGCCTCCTCGATCGCATCCTCATCTGCCACCTTCGCGTCGACCTTAAAGCCCATCAGAGTGCTAAGGTCATCCGTCGCCCGGAAATTGTCAGGACTGTCCAGCGCAACAGTCAACCGGTTACGCATCTTATCGTGTTCCAGCGGAATGATACGATACGTGCGGGCCATCTGAGCCGGAACCTGAGCGATCACCTCGCTGCTGATCTCAGTCCCTCCCAGGTCAACGTATTCCATACCCCGCTGACCCGCAAGAGCTGTGCGCAGATCCGTATTGCTTACAAGACCAAGCTCAACGAAAATCTGCCCGATCTTAACTTTGCCGCCACGCTGACGCTGAATCTTCAGGCATTCATGAACCTTATCACGGGTCAGCACACCCATCTTAATGA
>DAOVVQ010000287.1 GCA_030637065.1 Planctomycetota bacterium | reverse complement strand
CCAGATAGTCGTCGCCGTCGAAGACCGCAATATCGACATGCCCGACCACCTTGCGGCAGCACCACTTGGCTGTCCGTTTGACCTTGCCGCTGATATACGGCCTGCCCGGCGAACCGGAAAGCTCGACGCCGGTAATAATCGCCTTCCGCGACGATATAAATTCAAAGACAAACGCCCCGAGGTGTGAGATTTCATGCACCGCAGCCTGACCCAATTGCCCCACAGCCTCGATCGGCTCAATACCGCCACAGCCGCCCAAACAAACAACACCACCGACAATAACCCCAAAAACAACCGAATTCCGAAAACAAGCCACCATGAAAAATCTCCAAAAAAAACAGGATAACATACCTATGACCATTTACATGGTTTGTTTCACACCCTCTATTGTCACTTTCAGCTACGTGTCTTTGCGTGCCATTTTCTTGCTGTATGATTTGATCGTTACCTCACCGTCGTCGATACGCATGTACATCGTTCGCGGAAAAGTTCCGCCGACATCCTCGGAGCCGATGAGCATACCGTTCTTCCACAGGAACTTGCGGATAGCCAGATAATTGCGTTTACCGATATCATAATCCTGGGCCGAGATCTTCACGCTCTGGGCCCCGCCGGCGATGCTCACCTTCATCCGCCGCTGTACGGCCCCCTGCGACAGCATCCCGGCAAGCAGTTTCTCCATGCCCGTATCGATATACTTAAACGGATTTGCAGTCGATGCCCCCGGGGCTTGCGACGAATTCGGCAGCAGATAATGACCCATCCCCCCGACAGAGACCGCCGGATCGTAAAGACACACACCGATACACGACCCCAACGCATACGTCACCAGAACATCACCCGGCTTAGCCGATATCTTAGCGTCCGCCATACCAACCTTCACCAGACCCTTTGCCATATCTCAGCGCTTTCCACTTATCCCGATCCCAGCTTGCCGCACACTATTAATGTCATCGTCAACAAACGCAATTGCCTCCAAAATTTTCGTATATCCATAAAAAAAAGGCCCTGCCGTTTGGCAGAGCCCTTCGATTTGTCAAGCTTGTTGTCCTTAGGCCGGGACCACGTTAGTGGCACACGGGCCCTTCTTGCCTTCTCCAACCTCGAACTCGACCTTTTGGCCTTCGTCCAGCGTTGCATAACCGCTGGTCTTGATCTCGGAGTGATGCACGAACAAATCGTCGCCACCGCCATCCGGAGCAATGAAGCCAAAACCTTTACTTGCATTAAACCATTTTACTGTACCTGTACTCACTTGTACTACTCCTTGGCCTGTTTTAGGCCTCTTAACAACTGCCTCTCTCTTTGGATTCTTAGCCAGCACGCTCTTGAGAGGCGAAAGGGCATAGCCGACAAGCGATACTATACCAGCAGCCAAAGCCAAAGTTCAACAAAAATATATGAAAAAAACCAAAAAAACTGCCCAAAATAGCCCGCCAAGACCCCAAAAAAGACCAAAAACCCCCTTGCCGGGCCCAAATCAACGCATTCATCCCCCCAGCCAACCATAAATATTCTTGCATCCGCCCGCTTTTTTTGTAAAATACCTGCCGATAATACCCGGATTCAGGGCAAAAGCGGGGACTGGTACGTTCTGCCGAAAGGCAGGTTGTACCTGTACCCGCTTTTGCCCGACACTCAGGAGACAAATATGGCTATCATCGGCATCGACATTGGCGGGACAAATATCGACATTGGCATCGTCGACGAGAGCGGCAAAATCCTCGCCTCCGGCTCCATCGAAACCAGCGCCCACGATGGTCCCCAGGCCTGTATGAAAAGGATCGCCGACAAGGCGAACCAACTCATCGAGCAATCCCCCGCTAACAGAAAAGACATCGCAGGCATCGGCATCGGTTCGCCGGGGCCGCTGGATTTGGCCGCTGGGGCGATGGTCCACTGTACGAACTTTCCCGAAACATGGGGCGACTTTTCGATGACCGGCGCCCTGGCTGAACTGATGTCTCTTCCTGTCGAGATCGACAACGATGCCAACGCAGCCGCTTTAGGTGAACTCTGGGCAGGTGGCGGCAAAGGGATCGACGACTTCGTGGTGCTTACATTAGGGACCGGAATAGGCGGCGGTGTCGTCGCCAACGGACGCGTCATCCGGGGCTCAAAGGGCTACGGAGCAGAATTAGGCCACATCGCCGTAACCGGCGGCGGACCAAAGTGCGGATGCGGAAGCCGCGGATGCCTCGAAGCATACGCCTCGGCGACGGGAATGATCAACATGGCAAAGCAGCTCCTTAAGACAGACCAATACAATGACTCTACCTCCCCGCTGCGTAATTGCGCCGAAGACGAACTCGACGCCCGCATGATCTTCGACTCGGCCAGAGACGGCGACCCAATGGCCCTTGAGATAATCGCCAAAGCAGGCCAGACACTCGGCATGGCGATCGGAACGCTGCTAAACGTCTTCAACCCGCAAAAGATAATACTCGCCGGAAGAATGGCACAGTCATTCGACATACTCGAGCCCCACATCACCCAGGCCGCAAAAGAGCACGCATTTAAGGCAACATTCGAGACAGCAACCATAGAGCCGTCAACGCTATCGGCAAACGCGGGACTGATAGGAGCCGCAGCAGTTTTCGCATACGAACAAAAGCAAAAATCTAACGACTAACCACACCCTCGTAGGATGGGTAACTTGTTACCCATGCTGTAAATCTTGGGTGGCCGCGTGTTTGGCGAAGCCAAACCGATGGTGGGCGCCAATGTGCATACGACCATCGGTTTGCTGCATAAATCCCGATGTGCATCGGGACCACCCTTGCTGACGGACTAAAACCCCTCGGGAGCTAACGGATACGTCACAGCGGACACCGTCATTTCGCCGTATTTCTCCCAGAGCCTCTCGGCGCTCGACCGTCCGTCGGCGCGCCTCAGTTCGACCGTTATGATCGGTATGCCCAACGTCTCGCCCGCATACGCCCCAAGCGACCCCGGTCTTACGTTGAGCTTCTTGACCCTCAGCGGGCAGTATTGGGCCATGTGCTGCGAAATCTCAAGACCGGGCCCATCGTAGTCGATGCAGTTCAGAGGCTCGTGAAACGTAATGATCCGGCCCGGTTTGTAGCGATCAATGAGATCGTATATCGCCTGCGATTCCGGCTCGGAAAGGCCCGACATCCCGTTACGATCATTGTTCAAACGATTGTCCGCCGGAAAATTGCGATTGAGGTCCACGCCGTTCGCGTTCGTCCGGGTGTTCATCGCCAGGCCATCCGGATTGGTCAGCGGAACAATAACAACCGTACGGTCATCGAAAACGTGCGGGTTGACCTGAAGATATGTCATTAGCGTGCGAAGGATGTCCGTCCCGGCGTGTTCGTTACCGTGTATCGTCGCCATTAAGAGCACCACATCCGGGCCGGTGCCAAGAACGGTATATTCTATGGGCCGCCGCTCGACCGAGGCCGCAAACACTCTCGAACCCGGATTGGACCACTCAAGTTCGCGGCTGGGGACGATAACAGGGGCAACCGGCGACTGACAGCCGCTTATCACGACCGCAGCCAATACCACCACCGCCGTCAGCAGACGCGACATAGACGCCCTGCCCGGCAGAAAACAGCAAATTTTAGTGCATTTGTATCTTTTCATCATGAGACCAGACGTTTCTTAAGGCGTTTTGCCGCGAATAATCCTACGACCACGGTGAATATGATTATATAGGCCACATCGGTGAGAAGACCGGGCCGGTAGCTGTTGGTGCATACCGCCCTGACCAGTCTTACCGAGTGAGTAAGAGGGATAATTTCCGCCAACGGCTGGATATACGGCGGCAGGTTCTTGATGGGAAAGACCACGCCGGAAAAAAAGAACATCGGCGAGATAAAACCGGTGAAGTAAAAGTTGAAGTGGTTAATGGTCTTGACAAACGAGGTCACCAGCAAAGACAGCGTGGCGAACATTACCGCGGTAAGAAAACCCACCAGCGGCGCGGCAAGGCTGTGGGGCATCGGCACGATCCCGAAGATGGTCAGTATGCACAATACGGCGAACGAAAAGAACAGCCCCTTGGTCCCGGCCCAGATGATCTCTCCGACGATGAGGTTGTTGACGGTGATCGGTGCAGCTAACATACCATCGTAGACCTTATGAAACTCCAGCCGTATAAAAGTCCCGAAACTGCACTCGAAGGCGGACGTGAACATCGCCGTCGTAACCAAAAGCCCCGTCCCCAAAAACTGGATATAAGGCATGTTGTCCATAGGCTCGGTGATATATTTTCCCAGCCCCAGACCAATGCCGGCCAAAAAGACTAAAGGCTCGACAAAGGGCGGAAAACCGTTGCTGAGCAGATGCCGCGTGTAGACCCGCATGTGCCGAAACCACACGCTGTATATTCTCGACCAAAGCGGCGGATATGGGATGTTATTGGCGGTCATTTAACGCACTCCCCGTTGCTTTCAGAAAAACGTCCTCGAGATTGGCCTGCCTGAGGTGATACTGGCTCGTTTCCAGCAGGCCGGCGAGGCTCTTAAGATCCTCCATATTTTCGGCGTAGAACCTCGTCTGGTCCATGGCCTTGTCCATCCTGACGCGTTCGAGCACGTCGGCGTTGGCAATGCTATCCAGCGAGGCATCCTGCAACAGTTCCAGTACGTGCTGTTCGATATTCTGCTTTAACAGCCCCTGCGGCGTCCCCTCCATGACGTTTCGGCCCTTATGCATAATAATGAGACAATCGCAAAGCTGAAAGGCCTCCTCCATATAATGCGTCGTCAGCAGGAT
>DAOVVQ010000090.1 GCA_030637065.1 Planctomycetota bacterium | reverse complement strand
TGTGGGAGTATCACTTCCCCAATTCGGAGATATTTCATAGAGGCCATTAAACATTCTTCCCGAATATTTTACTCCTTCCTCAAAACCAGTCAAATGAATCCATTTATCTGGTCTTTTATTACAGATGTATTGTCAAATGAAACGTCAATAACTTGGCCATTTTCAGGGAGAGGGTTAACCGCAAAAGCCTGATTAAAAGCCCATCCATCCGTCAAATAAGGGCCTGTGCCAAGTTGTGAAATAACTTTAAGAGTTTTATAATATGAACCATCAATAGTAGGTGTGTAAGTTGTAGTAAACGTTCTTCTGTCAGAAGCAGGAACGGAAAGGGTTGAACTTATTGGCTGTCCATCGTATGGAGATGTTTGACTACGATCAAAAATTGTCTGAACATAGCAATCCATTGCTTGTCCTGACAAGCCATTATAAACGGTTACTTCAGCTCTTACAGTAGTACCAAGTTCAATACTGTCACCAGGATTTATTAACTGGCCTGTTGTGTGGTTTTTTAAGATAAAGGACTCTGCATAAGGATAAAAACGGGAAAACGAATTTGTAGCAGTACCCCCCGAAGGTATTGATACATTAGTCTTGTCGCCCCAATATTCTTCACCTCTTGCGCCATCATAATAGACTTCGTACCAATAGTCACTAGCCGCTGCTTTATTGGTAAATTGTGCAATTCCGTTTGATCCAATTGAGGACTGCCAGCTACTTCCTCCTCGATACAAAACGACTCTGCCAACTCCGCCAGGCCAGCTATTTACCTGAACATTCAGATTTCCATTTGGATTTGACTCTGTATAGAAATCCCATAAAGGCCCCCAAGTGACACCTCCTTTGTGATCATCGGCCTCTACTTGCCAATAATAATGAGAATCATAGTCTAATGTTCCAGGATTAGCTGATGAACCAGTGGAATTATTTTTAATAGTAGGATCTGGAGAAGAGTCGTTCTTCTCGAAGTATACAGTGTAATAAACGGTGTCTCCATCAGGGTCCGAACATGTCCAGTCTAAATTAGCATTAATCGAAACATCTGTTTTGCCATTATAAGGATCAGCATTGGTTGGAGTATAGGGAGAAGAGTTAGATTCGTATTCTACCCAAAGTTCAAAAAAATCTATATAACCAATATCCCCACTAGCTCTGTCTCGAACTACAAGATACCAAGTTTGATTAGGTGAAGCTCCATCCCAAGCATGTATATTGTCTCTTGTTTCAACTATATCGTCTACACTTCCTAAATCACCTTGGTGATATAAAAAGTAATCATGCCAAGATCCACCGTAATAAGTTGTAAGCCAAATATCCAAATCCCACGGGTAGGTGTGTCTAATTTCGTAATACACTTTAACTTTTGTTATTGTTGCATTACTTGGTGCACCTGACAATAACAAATCACTGTTTACAGACCCGCCATTGTCTGGAATACTCACATTATAGGCATTATAGTCGTTAAGTGTTCCTGCAAAAACTTTGGCATTGCATACAAAGAAAGACACAAGCAGAAGCAAATATACTATTATATACCCTATAATTGATTTGCGATTATACATTTTCCTACCTCCTATATTAACTGGGATTTCCCATTTACACAGTTAAAAAGCATATTTTTCTCCGTATGATACCGATAATCCTATAACAATCTGCCTGAATTGCCAAGAGTTTCCTTTTCTTAGGCGGTTTTCCTGCCTGATCCGGCTGTTTCTGACACTATTCTAACAGTATGGCGGCATTATTCAAGGGAAAAGTTAAAGATTATAGTCGAATTTCCAAAAATACGTAGTTTCCACAGCCCACTCGGCGCAGATGGCAATCCTTCCGCCTTCCTGAGAGGGTTGACAGAGTGTCGATTTGCAGGCATAATACCGATATATGGTTACGGGCGCCGGTTATGTGTGGTTATTTGGGCGTTTTTGCTGATTTTTGGCATGGAAGCGACGATTTTGGACTGATTTGCAGGGATTGAACATGGAACATCAATTGGATTTTCGGCGAATAATACCGTGTCTTGACGTTAAGGACGGTCGGCTGGTCCGGGGAGTAAAGTTCACTGAACTCGAGGACATTGGCGACCCAGCCGAGAACGGTGCCGCCTACAGCGAGGCTGGGGCCGACAAGCTGATGCTGCTGGATATTACCGCGACGGTCGAGAAGCGAAAGACCCTCATCGACGCCGTCAAGCGAACCGTCAAGGCTATCAAAGTCCCTCTGACCGTCGGCGGCGGGATCAGCAGTTGCAATGACATCGAGGCCCTGCTGGACGTCAGCGTCTCGAAGGTCTCTATCGGCACCGCAGCGGTGTCAAATCCCGACTTTGTCAAAGAAGCAGCCAAACAGTTCGGCAGGGGCAATATTGTCGTCGCCATCGACGCCCGCAGATCGGACCAGATGCCTTCCGGCTATGAGGTTGTCATCTCCGGCGGCACAAAGGGCAGCGGCCTCGACGCCGTCGAGTGGGCGCAAAAGGTCGCCGAACTCGGCGCCGGCAGCATTGTCCCCACGAGCATGGAAACCGACGGCACCCAGGCAGGCTACGATATCGCCTTTACGAAGGCCATCAGCCAGGCAGTCGAAATACCCGTCATCGCATCCGGGGGCGCCGGCAAGCTCGAACACCTCTACGAAGGCATCGTCGACGGCGGTGCAGATTCCGTACTGGTAGCGTCAATGGCCCATTCCGGCGAGTTTACGATCCAGCAGATGAAGGACTATCTCCAGGGCCGAGGCGTACCGGTAAGGATCTGACCGGGCCCGGAGCCAAAAAGTTCGGGGCGGTCGACCGGGCTATTTCTATCGTCTTAATTATCGTCTTTATGTAAGTTTCGGAGTGCTTAATGAAAGTCAAAGTGTTTGCCTGGGTCCTTGTCGCCATAGCCGTCGTTATTGGCGGTTGTCAAAAGCCCCAGCGTGAGGAGGTCCGGTACGACAAACCCCTGCCACCCGGCGAGCTTGCCCTGCGGAAGGTCCCGTATCCCTACGAAGGCATGGATTTCACCTTCGCCTGTTATGACCTGACGGACGTGAAAGAGGCTATCGCCCGGAGTCTGAATTATCTCGGCAAGCCCTCAAGCCGCAGGTTCTATCCCTACGGCCACATTACCCATGACCATGCCGTTTCGAGCCTGCAAGCCTTCAACGAGCTGCTCGAATCCGGTCTGAGGGGCAGAAAATTGGAGGCTGTGATAGCACAGAAGTTCGACGTCTACATGTCCGTCGGCTGTGACAATAAGGGGACGGTGCTGTTTACCGGCTATTTCACGCCGATATTCGACGGCTCCCTCAAGCAAACCGCACAATTTCAATACCCCCTCTACAGCCAGCCCAAAGACTTGGTCAAGACCGATGACGGAAAGGTCTTAGGTAGACGAACCGCCGGCGGAGCACTCGAACCCTATCCGGCCCGCGCTCAATTAGAAGCTTCCGGGATGCTGGCGGGCACGGAGCTGTTGTGGCTTGCCGACCCCTTCGAGGTCTATATCGCCCACGTCCAGGGCTCGGCAAAGGTCCGCCTGCCAGACGGCAAGCTGATCACCGCAGGTTACGCCGCAACCAACGGCCATGAGTACCGCAGCATCGTAAAAACGCTCATCAAGAACGGACAGATGCCCGTCGAGCACATGAACCTCACTGCAATGATAAATTACTTCAAGAGCAACACCGACCAGGTCCGCCACTACACCGGCCTTAATCCCCGGTTTGTATTCTTTCAATTGGGCGAAGGGCCGCCGCACGGCAGCTTAAACGAGCCGGTCACCGCGATGCGAACGATAGCGACGGACAAATCGATCTATCCGCGAGGCTGCCTGGCGTTTATGGCGACGGAATTACCCCGCTCGATAGCCGGTCATGTCGACACCAGAACGTATCACGGTTTCGCCCTCGATCAGGATACCGGCGGTGCGATCCGTGCTCCGGGCCGATGCGACGTATATATGGGCCAGGGCAGCGAGGCCGGACTATTGGCTGGACAGACCTATCAGGAGGGCAGGCTCTTTTACCTGTTCCTCAAAGACCGCTACCTGTCCGACGAACCCGACGATATACTGGGCGAGTGGTATACCGGCCCGCAGGAAAAGTGACCTTTGGGATTTGGATATTTTGAACTTAAATCCGGAGAAAATAACGTGATGAAAAATGCTGCGAATGCGAAATTGAGTTTTTTGGGTGCCGCCGAGAATGTTACGGGTTCGCGGCATCTGCTCGAAGTTGGCAATGTCAAGATACTGGTCGATTGCGGGCTGTATCAGGAACGCGATTTTCGGGACCGAAACTGGGATAAGTTCGTCTTCGTCCCCGCTGAGCTTGATGCCGTCCTCTTGACCCACGCCCATCTCGATCATTGCGGGCTCCTGCCCAAGCTCGTGCTGGAGGGCTTCAAGGGCAAGGTCTTCTGCACCGAGGCAACCGCCGAGATCGCACGCATAGTAATGCTCGACTGCGGCCACATAATGGAAGAGGATGCCAAGTACAAAAAGAAGCGGCACAAAAGAGAAAAAAGAAAGTCCCCCCGCCCGATCGTCCCGCTCTATACCGTCAAGGACGCCGAGGCCTGCGCCTCTCATTTTTCCAAGGTCCGCTACAAAGAGCCGGTCGTGATAGCCGATGGCGTCGAAGCGACCTTCTACGATGCAGGCCACATCCTCGGAGCTTCGATGATAAAGGTCAGGGTCCCCATCGACGGCGAAAAGCGAACGGTCCTCTTTTCCGGCGACATAGGCAGGTCCGACAGGCCGATCATCGATGACCCGTCCGTGTTCGAAGAAGCCGACTACGTTCTCATCGAATCGACCTACGGCGACAGGGTCCACAAAAGCGTTGAAGACGCCAGGATCAAATTCGCCGAGGCCATCAACGCCGCTCAGAAAGCCGGCGGCAATATCGTCGTACCGAGCTTCGCGATCGAAAGAAGCCAGGAGATACTCTACTATCTAAACGATCTTATCCTCGACGGCAAGATCGGCCCGCTGAAGGTCTTCCTCGACAGCCCGATGGCCATACGCGTCACCGAGGTCTTCAAGGACCACCCCGAGCTGTTCGACAGTGAGATGACCGAGCTTCTCAACAATCACGAATCGCCGTTCGCCTTCGACGAACTCAAGATGGCCCGGACAACGAATGAATCCAAGGCCATTAAGGAAGCCCGCGGAACCTCAATGATCATCGCCGGCTCGGGCATGTGTACCGGCGGACGCGTCAAGCACCATCTCGTAAACAACATATCCCGCCCCGAAAGCACACTGATCTTCGTAGGCTACCAGGCATTCGGAACGTTAGGCCGCCTGATCGTAGACGGAGCCGAGGAGGTCAGGATCTTAGGCCAAAAGTACAAGGTAAAGGCCAAAGTGGTAACGGTAAACGGATTCTCCGCCCACGCCGACAGGGATGAGTTGTACCAGTGGCTCTCGAACCTGAAAAAGGCCCCGAAAGAGGTGTTCGTCGTCCACGGCGAAAAGGAAAGCGCCCATCAGTTCAGAGACTACCTCGAAGAAAAGACCGGCTGGAAGATAACAGCGCCAAAATACGGCGACCAGGCCCTGCTGCAATAATTTTCAGCATGGGCTAAAGCTCGCCCTGGTTTTGCTAAATCCTGAACCTTATCATCTAAATGCTAAACAAATACTAAATTCCAATTACAAAAATAAAATAAATCACTGATTACGCGGATTTCACAGATTCAAATCAAAAGGCCGGGCAATCCTTCGTATCAAAAGCCTTTGTTATTTCTTCATGATCTTCAATTCCTTCATGGTAGGAATAAAAAGATTCACCATGAAGGAATTGAAGATATTGAAGTTTTTCCGCGTGAGCCATGGCTCACCCTACCTGCTGGCCGCTTACATCGGCGGTCTTGAGTCTTCGAGGCAGAAGTCGACTAATTCATCGATTACCGCTGTTCCGGCGCACATCACCTTGTCGGCTCCGCCCCAGTATATCTTGACGGTCCCATCGTCCTCGGCGACCGCGGCGCACGAAAAGACGACATTGTGAACATATCCGGTTATCTCCCACGGGTCCTGCGGCTGTAATATCCACCTGTCGCCAACGGCAATGATCTTCGCCGGATCATCCAGTTCATGCAGGGCAACGCCAAGGCGGTACACGCACCCGTCCATCGTCGGAAAAACGCCGTGGTAGATATTCAGCCACCCCTTGTCGGTCCTGATCGGCGGCGCGCCCGGCCCTATCTTCATCTCGTCCCAGTGGTACGTAACCGGCTTCATAACCACGCGCGAATCGCCCCAGTGAATAAGGTCGTTCGAGAAACTGATCCAGATCGACCACGGGCTGATATCGGAGTGGGGCCTGTCGAGCTTGACATATCGTCCGTTTATCTTTTCCGGGAAGATCACCGTATTTCGATAATCCGCCTGTGTGATAAACGACACCCGCTCGACCGACTCGAAATCCATCGTCTTTGCCAGCCCTATCCGCACACCATGCCGCGAGTATGCACTATAAGTAATATAATACGCCCCCTCAAGAAACGTGATCCGTGGATCCTCGACACCGTATTCCTCGTACTCGGCAAAAACGCCCTCCTTAGACGGCACCATGAAAGGCTCACTTCGAACCTTGAAATCGAACCCATCGGCGCTCTCGGCAAGACCGATTATCGACCGGCCGCTATCGAGATGCGAACGAAAGAGCATCATATACCTGCCGCCAAACCGGGCAACACCGGCATTATGCACCGTCTCGACCTTATAAGGAACATCGTCCCTGGTAAGGATGGGATTATTCTCATAACGTGTAACGATCTCTTTCCGCATAGCTATCTCCTTATTAACCACCCGCTGCCCGCTGTTTGCCCTCCACCCCTTGCAGAAACAATACCGCCTGTCATGGCCGTTGTCCAGACTTATTTTGCAGTTCAAAACCCACCCGCTGCGGAGTGAAACCTGCACATACAGGCTGTATCAACGCCTCGCCACATCGATCTCAGTCGAAACCGCGGTCCGAAAGGGCCAGGAGCGGATAGAAAACATACGGCAGATAAGCCAGCCCCAGACCAAAAAGAACACCCTGGTCGAACCGCCGGGCCAATCCTATCGAGATATAAACATACAATCCGAGCGAAACCAGAGTGCCCGCAACGGGAACGAGATTGACTACGACACAAACGGCGCCAAGGATCCCCGGCTTGCCGCCCGCCCGGGCGAGCGCGACCATATTGTAGATCGGCAGCATAGATGCCCAGCCACCCTCGTCCGCCATCTCCAGAACCTTCCACACCGACCCAAAAAACATAAGCACCACGATCAGACCGACCGCCAGACCATAAAAGAAAAACCCATCTCGCGGCATATCCCTGTCATCGACAAACTTATCGATCTCCGCCTCCAGCGATCCGGCATCTATTTCGCCGGCTGAGCCTAATTTGTTTCCGTCTGCGTCATTGACGATCACTTCAACAAAACCCTGATAATCCCGCACCAGGTAGACCCCCATGAGAACTTCACGCGCGGGCGCGTTCTTAAATTCAACCGTATTGCGAATCACAAAGCCGCATATACGGTGGTTGGCGTGTGTATGCAGGACCTCAGGCGTTATCGTCGCAATGTCCCCGGCCAATGTCCAAAGGACCTCGATGCCCTCGGTCGAGGGTCCGTTGTCGACAAAATCCATAAAGTCAGCCATAGTCTTGGGCGGATTGAACTTGCCGCGGTTGAATTGTATGATCAGGCTGCGACTATAGTTGATGGCTTCTCTTGTTCGGTCCTCGGGTTCGCCACCGATAAATAACAAAAAACCCAATCCTGCCACGACATAAAAGCCGATCACCACAGCCGCCGGGATCATCATCGGTTTGTCCGGCTGGTCCGTCTCCTGCGATCCGATGCGACGTTTGATCATTCGCCCGTTATTCATCATCATGAAACCACCGGGCTTTTCCTCCGATCCGGCGTCGACCTGGGCCTCCCGGCCATGCTCCTGCTCCTGCCGCTCCTCGTCAGCCGGGTCGTCGTCCCACACGGGAGGGCTCTCGTCGATGAACTCATCGGCCTCCATGGCCTCTTGCGGCAATTCGGGTAATTCGGGTACGGCACAAGGCTGTTTGCACGCAAGACACCTGAACTTCTTGCCGGCGTATCTCGATGGTACGCGGTATTTCTGCCCACAGCCGCCGCAACGAAACCGCAGCGTGCTTGCATCACCTGAAACTTCTCCGGCGCCGGGCAGGTCGAACGCGCTGCTGCACTGAGGGCACTTGAGCTTCTTGCCTTCGTCAGTATCATCGGCCTTAAAATTAGCCTTACAGCCGGGACAGATGCACAAAACCCTCTCGTCATCGGGCAGTGCCGACTCACGCGGGACGTCGAGGACCCGCTCGCATTTGGAACATTTGACGCGTTTGCCGGCATATTGGCCCGGAGCCTGAAGCACTGTGCCACAACCGGTGCATTTGAATCGAATCATCGTGCAATCCCTCTCGCCAAACACATCTTCTCAGAAAGCACACTCTACGAGAAAGTTACCCGCTTTTCAGGAGATTGCAAGTGTTTTTTGATGAAATGCCCGTATTCCCCTGAAAATGATCCTCAAGTGCCAGACTTGCCGCCACGCAAAGGCAAAACCGGAGGGTTTCTCCTGGCAATCACCTCGCTACTCTTTGGTATTTGTTGTGTCAACCACATTTGCTCTCACTGGCTGCCGGCGACAACGCCTTTGCCTTTTGCACTACCACTTCGATGAAGGCCTCTGCCGACCTCTTGCCCTTGGTCTGATCCCGCCCGGACGTATCCGAATAATCGTACTTCGTATCCATCAGCTCTACCTTGATTATCCGGCAGTCATCCATCTGTTTAAGCAGATCCAGTATGTTCAACGATTTCGGACTCCATGATTCCCTCTTGCGAACCGTAAATGTCCATTGGTGCCCCGGATTGAATCGCGAAGGAAAGCTGCCCTGCTCATACAAGTCTTCATCCGGAACCGTAAAAGCCATATATCCTCCGTCCTTAACCAGTGAAAACCAGGCCTTCAGGGCTGCACTCGGGTCGTTCATGTGTTCAAGGCAGTTCGAACTGTAAACAAAATCATACGTCTCTGCGGGGCGATACCTGTCTATGTACTGCGCATCACCGTCCTCAAGATCGAACGCCTCGATCGACTTAACCTTTCCGAAGCCGCGCTTTCTCATAAGATCCTTGCCGGAACCTATATCTATGCCTTTTCCGACAAAGACCCTTTCAGTGAACAGAAATGTTTTTCTGCGCCGCCTGTTTGCTTTCTGAGTTTCGTATGACATACAAACCGACTCCTCGTTTTGGTTTCTCAAAACACCGGATTTTTCTGGTACGGAGCCCTCCGTATCCCAGCCACAGAAATAGATTATACCAATCCAGATCGTTATCTCAACAGAATTCTCCCCGGTCATCCCCTTCCGCTGCCAGGAGCAAAGAAAGACTGCAAAACACTCAGATTCGGTGTATATCGCCCATCATCCGTTAATCAAAATGAATACCGGCCACACGCTATGAATTATTTGTGGAAAAAAGTCGTGACAAAGTGCCTGATATGCTTCGGTCGATGCTTGATGACCTTTATAATATTGAAGTCCTCGTGATCACATATCATGTCAATGATCCGGTCTCTGTACCTTAGACCGTGGCCCCAAATCAGAAAATAATCCAACCTTGCCGGATTCAGAGAACTGCTCACATATTCGGAACCGATGAGATGATCGCTGAACGGAGGAATCCGCAAAACCCCCGTTATATTGTCCCTGGCCCTTCCGTGCCTCCTGACGTCTCGCCGTTTCCTCCTGTACCTCGCAAAAATGCCCAAAGGCGTTTTACGTTCCAAATATAATTTCAGTGATTCACGCATTTTCTAATAAGATGCCTTAAAGTTTCGAGCAGCTTTTCTAACCGCCACAGTGCCATAATCGAGGCATTTGAATCGAATCATCGTACAATCCTCTTCGCCGGACACACTCTTATTATGTCATCTTTCACTTCAATGGTTCGACCAGGACACGTATCCGTGATAAACCTGCTCAGCCCTTCCACAGTCGGATAATCATTGCCGCCCGTGAACTCGCGGGCATCGTCAATCAGTATTATGTGGTCCCGCGCATTGGGATGAGCCAATATACAACGAAGCTCCTGCAGTATTGGGGTGTCAAGCTCACCTTTTGCCGTGCATCCGCCGGAGTAATGTGCGTCCAGCCAGAACATACACGCCTGGGATATACCCTTAAGAACATCAGGCAGAACCGCACCGCTTTGACCACACATGATACTGACATGCTCATATCCGGCAAATTTCCGCTGGGCCTTTGCGAAAAGAACTTCGTCCAGCTCGATCGAATACATCTTCTCGAATTTATTCAACATTGCATAGACCATATCACCTTTGTAGGTGCCCGTCTCCACAAATACCGGCGGCGAAAATCTTGCTGCGTATTCCTCCAGCACCATCTGTTTCCCCAGAGGAGGCATCGGAAGCACCGCCCCTTTTTCTTTCCACACGGCATATTTCCTCTCAAGCCTCTTCTGCCGTCTCCGCCGGGCAAAAGATTCCGCAAATGCAATCCGCTCCAAATATCTCTTGAAATCCTTCAGCATAATTATACCCTGTTTAAATAACAGAAAGACCGGTAACACTCACGTTTTCAGTTTCCAGTTTTCCCATATGAATTTATATTGCCAGGTCAATTCATGAGTCTCGCTTAAACGCCTCTGTATCTCCTCCATACGCTTCTCGGCATGAGGAACAAAATCATGAAACTGAACCTGAACATCGGCTATTGCACCGATCACACCACTGTCAATCAGATGTTCCAACAGGTCATATTCGCCGCCTTCGATATTTATCTTCATCAGGTCGATCCGGCTGATACTTTGCCCGGCAATAAAATCCGCCGCCCGAACAAGACTGATATCTTCTTGCCTTTTACCTTTGAAAGCAGACGACGAATTTTCCGCCAGTGATATCCCGATCTTCTTATCAGCCTCAGCCAGACCAAACCGATGCACGTATATACTGCTGTTACCCGCAAAACGCTTTTCGATTTCATCGGCAAAACGCCGAACCGGCTCGAAACAATGAACCCTGCAACCGTATTTCTCAAAGACAGCAAACGTCCAATCGCCTTTATAGCCTCCCAGATCGAAAGCAACCGAATCGGCACGAAGGTCATAATCCAAACAAAAAGGCTTGCCGCCGTTCATGTCATACCATGCCTGAACCCGCTGCTTGCGAATCGAACGATTACGCTTCCGTGCCCTCTTGTAAGCGTAATATCGACACGCCTCGACAAATCTTGCTACCAGTTTCATCTTACTTATGGCCCTCAATAATAAACCGCCGGAAATCTTTGGTTATAATACTACATCCTTATCCATCTTTCAGGGATAATCCCGTCAGTCGAATATTTATCTGTCGCAAACCATTTCTTTGGGGCACAGACGATCTTGTCGGCACCCGGATTCAGCCATGCCCCCCACCATGAAAACGAACTGTTCGCGACGATGTGGTGGCGGCACTGGCTCATCAGCCGCATATCCTCATGTCCGCACCCAAGCCCGTCATGATCGACAATAGTGGTAGGATAAGGCAGGTTAAGGTTATCGCGGCACCACGCCGGATCGTCGCTAAAAATGAAAAAATGCGGATTTTCGGCAAACCTCGCCACATACTCGACGCTGGCAAGATAATACTCCAACCCGCAGGTCCCGTGTG
The DNA here is from genome assembly GCA_030637065.1 of Planctomycetota bacterium. GTDB lineage: Bacteria > Planctomycetota > Phycisphaerae > Sedimentisphaerales > Anaerohalosphaeraceae > DAOVVQ01. Next base: position 716 of record DAOVVQ010000090.1, on the reverse strand, counting down.
TCTGGTTTGCCTTCGGGTCGGAAACATAATCGCCACGCCGAACGTGAACGCTCACCGCCTCAGCGGCATCGATCTCGCCGGCCAACTCCCTGTTCCTGCCGGTTTGCTCGCCGCGAAACGCAAATTCCCGACGGATAACATCCGCACTTGCCTCAAAGAATTTCTCGCTTTGCCAGTAGCCCTCAAGGTATACATTGTCTCCCAGATTGAGAATTGAAGGCTCGAAACAGGGCGATTTCCGGCGAATATACGACCGGGGACGTTTCGGATGATTGTGGAGCAGGCCGTGCACCATCCTGCCAAACGCAGTCTGCCTCGCCGTCGTCAGGCAAGCGACTTCTTCGGGCGCAGCAAATTCTTCACGGATACAAAACGGCTCAAGCGCATATTCGCGCAGCTCATCGTCGCCAAAACCGGACACATCCAGCTTCAACACCGTCTTGTTTATCCTGGCAAGATGTCTGCCAGCGGCATATTGAAACATTTGGTTGCCCAAACCACCGAATAACCTGACAATTATCATTTTCAAACCCACAAAAAACCACAAGTCCGCCACATACCTTAACGGCTGGTATTCTACACAAACAGCCGACCAATTTCGATGTCTTTTTCATTAACGCCGCAGGTCTCCGGCGATGGGTGTAACAAAAAAAAGTGGCGCCATCATTGTGGGTATGGTATAACCTCATGAAATTGTTAATTTCTGAAAGGATTAT
>DAOVVQ010000075.1 GCA_030637065.1 Planctomycetota bacterium | reverse complement strand
TATACAGAGCAACCACAAGATCCGCCTCGGCAACCTTCTCCAGCCGAAGCCTGATCTGCTGCCAGGGCACAAGCAGATCGCTAAGGCTTATGCAGGCGTAATCGCACATCAGGGGCGCTCCGAGGCCGGCTGCGGCGGCATTGGCGGCGGAAACTCCCGCGATAATTTCTATCGGAAACGTAAAACCCTTTTCATGGGCCAGTTCCAACACCAGCCCCGCCATACCGTACACACCCGGATCGCCGGAAGAAAGGATCGCAACCGCCCAGCCCACATTCGCCTTTTCAAGTGCAGCCAGGCACCTGTCCACCTCCTGCCTCATGCCGGAAGATATTACCTCCTTACCGCCCAACAGGTCGCCCGCCAGTTCGATATAGCGGGTATAACCGAAGACCACATCGCTTTGCTCGATGGCCTCTTCGGCACGGTGTGTCCTTGACGACTTCGAGCCCGGGCCTATCCCGACCACAAACAGCTTTCCTTTGCTATCGCCACCGTCACATGGTTGTATACCGCTCTTGGCAGAACGATCCTGGTCCTGATCCCCGCCAGCAATGCCGCTGGTTGGGCCACCGCCGGCAGGTTCACTTTCTCCTGAACGAACTGAGAACATTTAAAGCCTCTCCCTGAATTTCGTATCTGATCGGAACCGATAAATCTTATCGGTATATTCAGTATCCGCGAAGCTTCCAACAGCCCCGCCTCGCTGCTCTTTATATCCGCTGAGGCCAGCAGCCTTACATCCCGCAGGTCGATACCCGCATCGCCGGCGCCTTGTTTTATTGCCTCGATTATGTCGCCGCTTTTGGCATCTTTGCGACAGCCGATCCCAACTATGAACGTCTTTTCCGCTTCGGTCGTTGTCGAGATAACCGGTTCGGCATCGAGTATATTGGCAGCTTCGATCGCCAGATCGTTGGCCCCGCCTTCATGGCCGCTGAGCAAACTGACGGCGAATCTGCCGCCGACGTCTATCGCCACCACAGCCGGGTCCGCAAGTTTGCTCCGGGCCTGCCTGACAATGGCCCTTACGACAACGCCGGCGGGCATAATGTAAATAAAACCCTCATAGACGGTGAATATCCGATCCGTAAGAGCGAGCACCCTGTCAAAACTGCACACGGACGAACCCGCGGCAACATCGCTGTGGGCGAATACATCCGCTGAGGCCATTGATCCCTTCAGCTTCTCAGCCAGAACCAGCCCCTTTTGCGATAATGTTATAATTGCTGTTTTCATTCTTCCGATCCTTTGCGGTAACCGTGGGTAAAGCGGCTGTCGTATAACTTCGATTCGGTATCGGGCCTGGCCAGGGCATGGCCGACGATGACCATCGCGGTCTTTGTTATACCCGAACCGCCGATCTTGCCTTCGATGTCCTTTATCGTCCCCTTGATAACGATCTGGTCGTGCCATGAAGCGTGATAGACAACCGCGACCGGGCAGTCTGCGCCGTAATACTCCTCGATCTGTTTTGCAACCTCGCCGATCTTATGAACCGACAGAAACAGGCACAGTGTGCTCATGGACTTCGCCAGGGTCTCGATATCCTGATGCAGGGGCATTGGGGTCCTGCCCGATGTCCTCGTCAGGATCACGGTCTGCGAGACTTCCGGACAGGTAAGCTCCGCCTTTAGCACCGCCGCCGCCGCCTGAAAGGAACTGACACCCGGAACAATTTCGTATGCTATCTGCATGTCATCGAGCCGGTTCATCTGCTCACTGATCGCTCCGTATATCGAAGGGTCGCCGGTGTGAAGACGAATAACATCGATATCTTTTTCGTGTGCCTGCCCGATTATCTCGACGATCCGGTCCAGCGACATCTCGGCTGAGTCGTACTTATCGGCCTGCGGATCGATCAGAGAGATTATCTGCGGGCTGACCAGAGAACCGGCATAGATGCAGAGCTGACAATTCTCGAGCAGCCGACGGGCTTTTACCGTCAGCAGGTCCGGATCGCCCGGCCCAGCTCCAACGAAATAAACCTGCATTATTCAATCTCCTTTTTGCTATGGACAAGTATGATCGACATATAGCCGGCCTTGTCGTCGGCACCCTTGAGCTTTCTTAGATTCGTTTCTATGTGCTGATCCTTCTGCCCCGCCCTCGAAACGAATACGGCGTCATCTATTACGCCAGCGGCTTCCAGAAGAGCAAGTAGCGACTCCAGCCTTTTGCCTATCTTCATCAGGACAACGGTCCCGCCCGACGAAAGAGCATCCTTAACACTGCCAAGGTCGTCGGCGGCTGGGACGACAGTTACATTCTCCTTGCCCTCGCCAAGCGGAAAACCAGTAAGACTCGCAGCGGCATTGAGGGCCATTATCCCCGGAATCGTAATTATGTCGATCCCGGCTTCGATGGCCCGCAGGTTGCGGATAAGATAAATATAAGTCGAATACAATAGCGGATCGCCAAGGGTCAAAAAACACGCGTCCTCGCCCTGCCTGAGTATACCCATAACGCTCTGGGCCGAAGCCATCCATTCGCTGCCGAGCCTGGCCTTATCCGAAGTCATGGGGAACACCAACTCGTGAACCTCGGCCCTCTCATTGATATACGACCTGGATATTTCAAGTGCAAGGCTTACGGTCTTAGGCCCGGCCTTTGGCACAAATATATGCCCGCACTCCGAGATCACCCTGGCGCCCTTGACGGTTATCAACTCCGGATCGCCGGGACCAACCCCTATACCGTATAATTTCCCATATCTCATAGCATTTCCTTTTTAACGATCAGGATGACTGTTCGAGAGCCGAATTCTATCTCATCAAGCTGATCCGGACTAACATTACGCACACTTTCACTTTCCAGCGTCAGGTCTTCGCAAACAAAAATACTTACCTCGTCTTTAAGATTGACCATCAGCTCAGCCAGCCACAGCTTAATATCCTTATGCCCCGCCAATATGGCGACTTTGGAAAAACCATCGAAGTTTACTTCCTGCACTCGTGGGAGTTTGTGGTGGGCGCTTATGACCTTCGCATCCTCCCAGCTTAGCGACGCCATGGCAAAAGCGACCTGTACGGAACTAACAGCGGGGATGATCCTGCATCGCCCGCGTCCAAACGCGGATGTGACGGATTTGGATAGACTGAACAAACCGGGATCGCCGGAGACAAGCACGACAACGGATCTATCCTTCGCAGCCTGCTGGATATTATCCATAACATCGGCGATGTGGGCGGTTACGATTATTCGCTCGGCAGAGCTATCGGGAAACAGATCCAGCAGCCGCTGGGCGCCGACCAGAACCTGCGCCTTGGCGACGGCTTTTTGCGCGACAGGCATAAGGTAATCCGCCGAGCCTGGACCGCAGCCGACAATGGTTATTGAGTTTTCGTTTACTTCCATGGCGCAATATCTCCTGCCTGACCTAAAATCATGCCCTGCATATCCGTAAGGACAACCGCGATCCTTTCCGGTTTCCAGCTAATTTTTTCAGCTATCGATGCCCTGATCGCTTCCGACAGCCCGTCTGCAAGCATCTTTCTTTGCCGCCCGCCAAGTTCCTTAAACAGCCCCTCGGCGGTAACAGCCTGGGGGAATTCCTCACCAATGACATCTCTCGCCGTCTCGTTGATAAACCCAAGAGCGCTTTTAGACCGCGATGAGTGGGTGTCCCAGTTGCCGGCGGCGAGTTTTGCCAGTTTGCCCGGATGGCCCATCGCAAGCAGATTTTCAAATTCGTGCCCAGCCAGATGATCCAGCATGTACCCCCACTCGTTACTGACCTCGACGACCTGCTCATCGGCGAGAGTAAAGCTGTTTCTGGCGGCCTTTTCACCGATATGGCCCGGCACAAAAACGATATTCCTGATCTCGCAGGCTGTCGCGACATCTACCGAGCATTTCAGGGCATCCCGCAGAGCCGGCTGACTAAACGGCCTGACCCTGCCCGAAGTTCCGATTATCGAAAGCCCCCCTTCGATACCCAACCGCGGATTGAAGGTCTTTTTCGCTAATTCTTCGCCGCCGTGTATCGAGATCGTAACCTCAAGGGCCTCGTCGGTTATCGCTCGAATGTTGCTCCTGATCATCTCCCTCGGAGCGGGATTGATGGCAGGCTCGCCGGGCGGGACCTGGAGTCCCGGTTTCGTAACGGTCCCAACGCCCTGACCGGCTTTGAACACGATATCGCTCCCCCCGCATAATGCCACCGTCGCCTTTACCACCGCTTTATCCGTAACGTCCGGGTCGTCGCCGGCATCTTTAACAACCGCGGCCTCGGCTGTGCCATTGCCGCCTCTTACGTACTGAACCGGTAAGGACGCAACCGACCCATCGGGCAGTTCGACATCGACGCATTCGGGGCCCTGATGTCGACACAGCATCATCACAGCCGCCTTCGCTGCGGCTGCGGCACATGTCCCCGTCGTATATCCTGTGCGAAGGTCAGCCATTTTCTTTGTCCACCAATCTGTTGATTATCAATTCCGGCGGGATCAATTCCATTATCCGGCGGCGGGCTGCATTTATTGTCAGCGGCATATCGTCGACCGGCAGCCCGTCTAAGTGCCGCAGTTCGTGCAGCAAACGGGATATATACGGCAACCGCAGGCTTGCGCCGCTTACCATGTCATGGTCGGCAAACACCTCTTCGGCGGTCCCCGCAGAGAGGACCCTGCCCTTTCCGAGCACATAGATGCGGTCGGCAAACAGCGGCAGCATGTCGACGGAATGCGTAGCCATAATGACGGTTATCTTCTGCTCGCGATTGAGCCGGCTCAAAAGATTCAGCATTTTCGCCTCCCCAGCCGGGTCCAGACCCGCTGTAGGCTCGTCCAGAACAAGTATCGACGGCTGCATCGCAAGGATACCGGCAAGGCCGATCCGCTTTTGCTCGCCAAAACTCAATTGATGGATCGCCCTGCCCGCGAGATGTTCGGCACCGACTTGCTTTAAGGCGTTTGCCACCCTGCGATCTACCTCGGCATCATCCAACCCAAGATTCCTCGGACCAAACGCAATGTCCTGCTGAACCGTGGGGGCGAAAAGCTGATCGTTGGGATTTTGCAGGACAAAACCGATATGCTGGTAGAGCTGCGAGGCCTTGTACTCACCGATCGATTTGCCGTTTACGAGGACCTGCCCCGTTTGAGGTTTCAACAGCCCCGCCATAACCTTAAGCAGTGTCGTCTTTCCGGAACCGTTCGAGGCAAGCATCGCCACAAACTCGCCCTTATCGGCATGGAGATTCACCCGCGAAAGGGCCTGCGTGCCTTCCTGGTAGCTAAAACTTATGTCGACGGTTCTAATCACAGAATGTTTCTCGGTCATCCTATGCACCTTTCGATAAGAAAAGAAGCAACTACAGCAGTTACAGGAAGAGACAGAATCAACAACACGTCTGTCTTTTTCAAGGGAGCCAGCGGTTCCGTAACAAACCGGCCTGTATAGCAACGCAGCATCATTGCCTCAGTTGTTCTCTGCGACTGGTCAATGGCACCGAGTAACACAGCCCCTGCCAATGTCCCTACAGATGACAGGGATTTTTTCATATTTATATATCCAAGCCTTGTCTGCTGAGCCGAGATGACATTTGCTGTATTATCAATCAGAGAAAAAATAAAGCGATACATCATCATCGCGATTTCAACCCATAGGTATGGTACTTTCAGCCATAGAAGGGACAGGAATATTTTGTACGCCGGCGTCGCAAAGCTCAAAAGCAAAATAACACTGACTGCGCCCGTAACTTTACTGCCGATCAAGAGCCCTTGCAGCAATCCATCCCTGCTGGCTTTGAGGATAGTAAAGCCCAAATCAATTTCAAATAAGCTGCCGCCGCTTACGAAAAAAGTTTTCAGCAGAACGATTACAGCTACTATCATCACAGGCGGTATCATCCGAAAAATCACGATCTTTAAGGGAACACGCATGCCGCGGATTGCAGCCATGCAAATACAAAGAACCGTCAACGGCCAAACAAATGCCGTCGATAGAAGTAACGATATGATCATGCCAACTGCAGTGACAAACTTTATCCGAGGATCGACACGGGTTAAAACATTGTCACGCAATGCAAAATAATCTGAAAATAATGCGAAGCATCCTTTCATAATTCTAAAACCCTTTTGTCAGTAAATACGTCGCGATAGTAATATCCCAGCACAAAACCGCCTGCGACTCCTGCAAGCAGAAAAACAAAAAGCAGGATATCCCCCTGGTCCGTATTGATGTACGGATCCCTCGCTTCTCTGCCGGCTTCTTCTGCGAATTTCTCGACAACGGTTTCGTCGACCCCAGACCATTGTGTATCTTTTGTCATCAGCAGTGCCATAAAGACAGCAGCAACGCAAAGAGAAAATATGACCAGGGCCGTTTGTTTCATTTTCTTGTTCATCAGCATACTCCTTCAATATTCAAACCCAGCAATTCAGGGCGACGTGACTTAATAAATCCAAAAGCTCCGGCGGACAAAAATCCTTCTATAATACCAAGCGGTATCTGCGTTGGAATAAAAGCAATAATGATGGCCAGGAACATATCCCAAAATGCGACATCGCCATGCAAGGCACAAGCAAGTTCAAGCGAGGTTATCGAATATGTAACCCAGTCTGAGATCAGACCCGCGGCAAAGGCGGCAATGAAGAAACTCAATCCCATTTTCCTGAAAAGCTTGAATATGAGATATCCGCTTAACGCACCACCAACTCCCATACTCATAACATCAGCCCCAAAAGTTGTCAGTCCGCCATGAGCCAGAAATAGCGCCTGCAAAAGCAAACCAATGCTTGCAACAACAATCGTCGGACCCGGACCTATAAGTATGGCGCCTAAACCGGTTCCACACGGATGAGAACATGTACCCGCTGTCGGAACGGGAATGGGCATACATGATATAATGAATATTGCCGCACCTACCATCGCTGTCATAGCTTTGAAGCCGGGATTCATGGCAGCGCGTTTCTTAATATCTGCAAGACCCCATATAATAAATGGTATGGACAATACAAACCAAAATCCCGCCCATGACGCCGGCAAAATACCTTCTGATATGTGCATTGCCTGTGCTTTGTCCGGCAAAAAACAAATCAAGAAAAATGCCAGTGAACCTGTAATAATCCTTTTGTCAAATTTTGAATCTAAGATCATTATTCTTTCCTTAAATCATTTTATCTTTTTTGCCATATATTTAATGTGGCCACGGTTTATTTTGTTTTCTTGGAATACCATTTGAACTCTGAAACCAACGGCCAACATATCTTCCTCTACGATCACTTGTACTTGTTCCGCCTTTGACATTAGCCTGGCAAACCGTCGCCAAGCCAAGTCCTGTCTCTATACCGGAAGGCTCCAGGTAGTCATTTAACCCCCAAAACCCAAAGATGAAATGAGCATTATCGCCAAAGAGCTAACAGTTAATAATTTTTTACAGTAATTCCCTTTACTCATTTTCTTTACTCCTTTTTCAAAACAGCTATTGCATTCATCGCAGCAGCAGCAACCGGACTGCCGCCTTTAAAGTTGGTATTGGTAATGTAGCTCAGTCCGCTTTCGAGCAGTGCCAGTTTCGATTCCCTTGCGCCAACAAAACCGACGGGAAGACCTATCACAAGTGCCGGCCTCGGCCCGCCGTTTGCCGCGATCTCCATCACCTTAAAAAGCGCCGTCGGTGCGTTGCCGATAACGACGATACTGCCATCGAGCCGGGCCTGTAACTTCTCCATCGCAGCCGCGGCCCGGGTTATGCCCCTCTCCTTGGCGGCATGAACAACATCGCCGGATTTGATCTCGCACAATATCTCATTATCGACGCTGGTTATACCGGCCCTGACCATGTTGACATCGCATATGATCGTGCATCCCGCGTTAAGCGCTGCGCACCCCCGCTCGACGGCATCCGGAGCGACGCGAACACTCTCGGCGAACGAAAAATCGGCTGTCGCGTGTATGATTCGCCGCACGATCGCCCTGGTCCCCTCGTCGGATCCGTTGCGGCTGAGCCTGCGGTCTATAATACTGTGGCTGAGCTTTGCGATCTCACTGCCCAGGCCGGGCAGCGCCGCATCCTGATCAACATAAGGCATAAGCCGCTCGGTCAACACATCCTCGACGCCGGGCTCACCCTGCAACGTGGGCAGAAACTCCATCTCGATCGCAGGATACTTCTCGTTGCACTGCTTAAGCTGCGCCGGTATATCGGCCCGGATGTGCTGGCCGTTACCCAAAAAGTACGGCAGCATAATGATCCGCTCGACCCCTTGACCGGCCAGTTTGCCCACCTGGTCCATAATATTCGGACGCTTGATAGAGAAAAACGTCGGCAGGATATTATCGCTGCTAAGCCTGGCCGCGACCCTGCCGGTCAACTCGGAAAATGCGTCATTTGCCTCGTCCCGCGGACTACCGTGGCTGATGAGCAGTATCCCCGTCTTTTTCGTTTTAGCTAACTGTATCATGATTTACCTCCATATTTTTTACAAATTGTCTGACTGTTTCCAATCGGCTGGCGAAATGCAGATGCGTATAGCTCGCCAGAATGTTTTGTTTTTGAAATCCCTCTATCGAACTTTCGCTGCTGTAGCGTCTTTTGATCGAGTACACCCTTTGCAAGCCGTCGCTGCCGCCAATATCACCCATAATCTCGGAATAATGAAACTCATGCCCCCTAATCGTCGTACCTTTCGCCCCCCAAAGCGAATCCTCCGTAAGATCGACCTGGACATAACCCAGCGTCTTAAAACGATCGAGCATCCTCGTGGTAACATCCAGCAGACCGACCATCGGGTACTCCCTGGCATCGGCACCAATGAGCTTATTGCCAAGATACATCAGCCCCCCGCACTCGGCGTAGACCGGCTTATTCGACGCGGCAAACCCGGCGATACTCTGGCGCATACTCTCATTAACGGACAGATCCTCCGCAAACTCCTCCGGGTATCCTCCGCCAACATACAACCCGTCAAGATCGTCCGGCAAAGAATCATCGTTAATCGGCGAAAACCCGACAATCTCGCACCCGCACGCCTGCAGGGCCTCAAGATTGTCCGGATAATAGAAATGAAACGCCGAATCCCTCGCAACGCCGAGCCGCATGGACTTTTCAGGCCTTGAAACCTCCTCACCGTTAACCTCGACAGGGGCAGCTTTTGAAGCGATCTTTATCAGACGATCGATATCGATATCCCGCTCGCATATATCGGCAAGCGCATCGATAACCTCGGCCTTCAGCGTCTCGCGGTCAGCGGTTACCAGCCCCAGATGACGGCTCGGAAGCTGCGGAAAACTCTGCCTCTCGATAGCTCCGACCATCGGCGGCAAAGCAGCGCCGACGATGGATTGCTCGAGCCATTTCTTATGACGATCCGAGCCGCAGTGATTGGCGATCACCGCAGAGACATTTACACCGTCCTCAAAAGACGCAAACCCCTTGACAACCGCCGCAAAACTTCTGGAAAGCCCCCTGGCACTGACAAGCAGGACGATCGGGGCATCTAAAATATCGGCAACTTCGGCTGAGCTGCCCTCGAGAGAGGTCGGGCTTGCGCCGTCATATAAGCCCATAACGCCTTCAATAACGGCAATATCGGCATCCGCCGCCGCCCGCGCAAAGAGCTTGGGCAGATAATCCTTACCCATCATCCAACTATCGAGGTTATAGCACGTCCGCTCCGAGGCCATCGACAGGTAAGTCGGATCGAGAAAATCCGGCCCGACCTTGAACGTCTGCACCGTCAGCCCCCTTCGCCTCAAAGCCCGCGTCAGGCCAAGGCTGACAGAGGTCTTGCCCGCCCCGCTGCCGGTCGCCGCGATAATTAGCCTCGGACATTTGCAGATCAAAACTCCACCCCCTTCTGAGCGGCTATCCCGGATTCATACCCGTGCTTGACGCATTCGATATTGCTCACCGTGTCAGCCAGATCGATCAATCCCTGCGATTCGCCTCGCCCCGTCAACACCACTGACATTTCGCCGTCCGCCGCGGAAATTGCCCTTGCCACATCTTCTTCCCTGAGCAACCCCTTATTAACCGCAACACACACCTCATCAAGAATGACCAGATCGTAATCGCCCGATCCGATCGATTCCGCCGATATGGCAAGACCCTTCTTAGCCGCCTGCACATGTTTGCCGAACGCGGCATTGCCAACGTCGGGCACGAAGCCCAGCCCGGTTTGAATAATGCGTATATTTGCCATCGCCTCAGCCGCAGATAACTCGCCGCTGTCCGCATCCTTGATAAACTGAATCACAAGAACACGCTTGCCGTGCCCGCTCGCCCTAAGTGCCATGCCGAGCGCCGCGGTGGTCTTGCCCTTGCCGTCGCCCGTAAACACCAATATCCTCGCCTTATCCGTCATTTCGCAGGCCCTCCCATGGACCACAAACTGATAACCGCAAATCGAACCGCAAGCCCAAGGGCCAGAAACAATACCGAAGTGGCATACATCAGCCGATTCGCCTTCTTTATGTGGTCGCTGTTTAACTCTTCGATGCTACGGCCTATCACAGGCTTTTCAGACGCCTCGCCAAAATAGTAATTCACCCCGCCCAACTGCACGCCCAGGGCACCGGCCATCGCAGCCTCGCTGAACCCCGAATTGATGCTCGTGTGATTGCGGCTGTCGCTTAACATCACTTTAAACGCGTTTACCGGCCTTAAACGCAGCAGTGCCGCCGCCAGACACATCACCGGCGACGTCAAACGGGCTGGGAGATAGTTCGCAACATCGTCAAGCCTCGCACAGGCCCAGCCGAATTTCATATAACGCTCATTCTTGTACCCGAACGTCGAGTCAAGCGTATTGATCGCCCGGTAAACCATCGCCCCGACAGGCCCGGCGATCATCGCATAAAACAATGGGGCTGTGACGCCGTCGACCGTGCTCTCTCCCACCGACTCGACCGCTGCACGCGTAATCCCGGCCTCATCGAGATTCTCCGTATCCCTGCCAACGATCATCGCAACCTTATCGCGGGCTCCGGCAATGTCATTCTGCGCCAGTCGCCAGCGGACTTCATCGCTATGCACAGCCATATCGCGGCAGGCCACCGTGGTATAGATCAGCAATGTCGACAGCAGATAATACAGGGCGGGATGTATCCGATTAGCACCCGCCAGCAGAAGCCATGTCGCCAGAGCCGTTACGATTACAACGATCGCAGCGGTTAATATCCCCGCAGCATATTCATATCGCAGCAGCCTCCTGGCAGGAGCCTCCAGCCGCTGCGCCAATAAACCCATCGCACGCACCGGATGGTACAGCCACCGCGGGTCGCCAACCATCACATCAAGACAAAATGCCGCAATTATTACAAACTCAGCTCGCATTACAAACCCAATAACTCATAAATCCTGTTCATGTTCACAGTCTCCCTGAAGACGTCCGCTAAATGGTCAAAGGCGATTTCCAGATCGTAAACCCCACACACCTTCCCGAGCGGCTCGAGGCCCTTGCTCTCCCGCAGTCGGTCGATAAACCATCGCCTGAAATTGTCATCGTCGAATATCCCATGCAGATATGTACCCCATATCCCGCCGCCGTTTGACCCAACGCCGATGATCGCTTCATCGCTTCGCCTGATAACAGCTTCGCAGTTGCCATGCTCGGTCAGGCCGTGATGTATCTCGTAGCCCCTGACAGCCAGCCCGGAGCCTAAGTGCGTCGCGTCGGCAAGCTGCAAGGTCTTTTCCCGCGCCATGACGGTCGTTACATCCAAAAGACCAATGCCGTCGATCTGCCCCCTGCCCGATTCGACATGATGCGGGTCCTTGATTGCCCTGCCAAGCATCTGAAAACCAGCACATATCCCGATGACCTGGGTCTTGCCGTCCGCCGCCGCCTTTTTGATCGCCTCAGCCATCCCGCTTTCTTTCAGACGCGACAGATCGGCGATGACATTCTTACTGCCCGGCACGATCAACGCATCGGGCGAACCGATCTCCCCAACCGTTCGAGCAACCCGCACAGTAACATCCGGCTCGATAGTAAACGGGTCAAAATCCGTAAAGTTCGATATATGCCCCGGATCGATCACGACTATATCGACGCCATCGGCCTGCGAAGGGCTGTTCTTAAAGCCGCCCGCCTTAAACTGCACCGAATCCTCCTCGGGAATGCTCACCTGCGTAATATACGGAACCACCCCCAACACGGGCTTCGAGGTGAAATCCAACGTGTAATCGATCGCGGGGCCGAGCAGAGAGGCATCGCCGCGAAAACGGTTAATGATAAAGCCGGCTGTCAGCTCGCGCTCCCACGGCTGCATCGTGGCCATTGTGCCGATAAACGAAGCAAAAACACCGCCCCGATCGATGTCGCCGGCCAGCAGCACCGGCGATCGTGCGTACCGGGCCATCTTCATATTGACGATATCGTCGGCCTTTAAGTTGATCTCCGCCGGACTGCCCGCCCCTTCGAGCACTATGACGTCGTTTTCACTGCAGAGCGAATCGTATGCCAGCCGGACCGTCTCGAAAAGCCCGGACTTGTAATCGGTATACTCCGACACCTTCATATTGCCGACGGGCCTGCCCAAAACGATAATCTGCGAGCCGGTGTCGCTGTTGGGCTTAAGCAAAACGGGGTTCATCCTGACGTCAGGGTCGAGCTTACATGCCTGCGCCTGAACCACCTGGGCCCGCCCCATCTCGCCGCCGTCACGCGTAACAAAGGAATTAAGCGACATATTCTGCGACTTAAACGGAGCGACCCTCACGCCATCCTGCAAAAGCACCCTGCAAAGAGCCGTCGCCAGAAAGCTCTTACCCGCACTGGAACTACAGCCTTGAAACATGATCGCGGGCTTTTTCTTTACAGATGGCAATTTAACCGGCTGATTCAGCTCCCTTTTTATGGCACCGACAAGCCTGCTGTTGTCGTCGCGGGTCTTGACCGCCACACGGAAATAGCTATCGCCCAGCCCGTCAAAATTATCACATACGCGTATCGCGATAGCGTCCTTTTCCAGCAGCCGCTCGGCGAGCACTCTCGCACTCATCTCCAAACCGGTGATCTTGACCAGCAGAAAATTCGCCCGCCCCGGATAAACATAAAGCCCGCGCACTCCCGAAAGCTCCTCGTAAAGCCATTGCCGATTGTTCGTAACAGCCGCGATAGTCCTCGCCGCATATTGCTTATCTTTAATGGCTCGCACGCCAACCTGCTGCGCAATCGCGTTAACAGACCAAGGAGTCATATATTTTCGTATTTGCCCGATGATCTCCTCGTCGCCAACGGCAAATCCCAGCCGAATACCGGCGATCGCATAAAACTTGGTCATGGACCTGAGCACAATAACATTGGCTGGGCGGTTGCCGATCAGGGACTCGCCATCCGCCAGAAAATCCATAAACGCCTCATCGACCACAAAAACCGTGCTACCGTGCTTTTTCGCCAGCGCCCGCAATTTGTCCGTCTCCAAAGGCAATCCCGTGGGATTGTTCGGATTGGCAATAAAAACGAGCTGACGCCCGCAAATGCGATTAGCTAAGGCATCGAGATCGAGATTCAGGTCTCCGGAAACACCCATATCCGGTTTCTCGACGGTCATATCCGAAAGTTCGCACGCTGCGCAATAATCGCTGTACGCCGGCACCGGAATAACTGCATGTTTCAACCCAAGTGCCCGCGGGATCGCCCCAATGATCTCAGATGAACCGTTGGCAACAAGGATCTGTCCTGCTGCGATTCCGTAATCGTCGGCGATCGCTTTAACCAGCGCCCTGCAATCGGGATCGGGGTAGTTCACAACCGAATCTACCGCCCTGCT